>JBKPPN010000446.1:0-21451 GCA_046733575.1 Candidatus Methylomirabilota bacterium
GACACTGGCCGCGCGGCGCTACCCCGCGCTGGTGCGCGCGGCGCCCGCGCGCGCGGCGCCGCGCTTGCGCGACGTCTTGCTGCGACGCGGGTTCGGCCCGGCCGTCGTGCAGACGATCATGCGAGAGTTTGCCGCGCGCGCGTGCGACGCCGACTGACGGAACACGCGCCGCGGACCCTGTCGAGTGTCGCAAGCTCCGAGCCCGCAGCCGGTGCGGCGAAGCGCGCTCGCGCGATAAAGGTCGCGACTCGCCGTCGGCGCCAGCGCTCTGATCCGCTACCGCACGAATGTGTACTGCGTCGCGCCCTCGAATGCCGGGAGCGAGGCGGCCAGGGCGAATCCGTTGCTCAGCAGGGTGGCGAGCGCCTGAGAGCAGGGCGTGCCTGTCGTGACGAGCGGCAGGGTACCGGGCGCGGCTGGCACGCCGGGGCCGGACGCCTCGAACACGACGAAGGACACCGGTGTCGTGCGCACGTCGAAGATGCAGGTGAGAAGGAACGCCTCACGCGCTCCCGTGACCGCGCCGCTGATCCCCGTCGTGGTGCCCGGCGTCGTGTTCGTCACGGTGGTACCGGGGGTCGTCGTGCCGGTGGTTGTCGTGCCGGTCGCTCCAGTCGTGTTCGTTCCAGTCGTCGGTCCGGTCGTCGTGTTCGTTCCCGTGGCCGTGACCGTTGTCGTGTTGCCGTTCCTGCTGACGACGGCGCCCGGGACGCCGGTGGTGGTTGTACTTCGCGCATTATTCGTCTGCGTCGACGTCTGGGCTGACGTCGACAGCGGCGCGAGACTCGCGACGATTGCCAGGATCGAACTCGCGGTCAAGGCGATCGCGGGCCGGACCTTCATGATTCCCCTCCCGTGCACGATTGGCGTTCTTACGCTCGCATTCGCTCCCGGCGGGCCGTCACGGCGCGCGCCAGACGCTCCCGACGCGAAGCAAAAGCGACGCCGACGACGCCGACGACGCGGAGGACCGCGAGAACGCTGGTACAATGACGCTCTCATGACCGGAGCGGACATACGCGAAGCTTTCCTCACGTACTTCGAGCGCAACGGCCATGCGCGCGTCCGCTCCTCGTTGCTCGTCCCCGCGGGTGACCCCACGCTGCTGTTCACGAACGCCGGCATGGTGCAGTTCAAGGGCGTGTTCCTGGGCGAGGAGCGCCGTGACTACCAGCGCGCGACGACCTGTCAGAAGTGCGTGCGGGCGGGGGGCAAGCACAACGACCTCGACAATGTCGGACGCACGGCACGGCATCACACGTTCTTCGAGATGCTGGGCAACTTCTCGTTCGGCGACTACTTCAAGAAGGACGCGATCGCGTTCGCGTGGGAGTTCCTGACCCGCGAACTCCAGCTCGATCGCACCCGGCTCTGCGCCACGGTGTTCACCGACGACGACGACGCCTTCGCGCTCTGGAAGTCCGTCGCCGACCTGCCCGAGCACCGGATCCTGCGCCTGGGTGAGAAGGACAACTTCTGGGCCATGGGGGACACGGGCCCGTGCGGGCCGTGCTCCGAGGTCCACTTCCACCAGGGCGACCATCTGCCGTGTCAGGAGGAGGCGGCGGGTCGTCGCTGCCTCGGTCCGGCCTGTGACTGCGACCGCTGGCTCGAGATCTGGAATCTCGTGTTCATGCAGTTCAACCGCGACGTCCAGGGCCGGCTGACGCCGCTGCCGCGGCCGTCCATCGACACCGGGATGGGGCTCGAGCGGATCGCGGCCGTCGTGCAGGGCAAGCAGTCGAACTTCGACACCGACCTGCTGCGGCCGCTCGTCGACAAGGTGTCGGCCCTCGCGCGCGTGGCCTACGGCACCGACGAGGAGCACGACGTCTCGATGCGCGTGATCGCCGATCACGCGAGGGCGACGACGTTCCTCATCGGCGACGGCGTGACGCCGTCCAACGAGTGGCGCGGCTACGTCTTGCGCCGCATCATGCGACGCGCGATGCGCCACGGCCGCAAGCTCGGCCTGACCGAGCCGTTCTTCTGGCGCACCGTCGACTGGGTTGTCGCCCTCATGGGCGACGCGTATCCCGAGCTGATCACCGAGCGGGCACGCGTGCAGGACGCCGTCCGGCACGAGGAAGAGCGCTTCGCGGAGACGCTCGACACCGGGATGGGCAAGATCGAGGAGTACGTCCGCGAGCACTCCGCGACGCGAACGGTGGACGGGCGCTTCCTGTTCACGCTCTACGACACGTACGGCTTCCCGATGGACCTCGCGGAGGAGGTCTTCGCGGATGCCGGCTTCCGGGTGACCGATGAGACGCGCGCGGCGGCGGACGCGGCCATGGAAGCGCAGCGCGAGCGCGCGCGGGCCGGCGCCAGCTTCGGCCTCACCGAGGGCGCGGAGGCGAGCGCGATCTACCAGCGCCTCAGCGCGGAGCTGCCCGCGATCGAGTTCGTCGGGTACAGTCAGCTGGCGTCGCCCGCGAAGATCCTCGCCATCGTGAAGAACGGCGAGCGTCTGCGCGAGGTGACCGACGGCGCCGACGTCGAGATGATCCTCGACCGCACGCCGGCCTACGCGGAGTCGGGCGGCCAGATCGGCGACACCGGCACGTTGCTGGGACGGCACGGTCGCGGCGAGATCGTCGACACGTACTACCGCGGCTCGAAGCTCATCGTGCATCGCGTGCACGTGCGGTCGGGCGGCTTTCGCGACGGCGAGGACGTGGCGGTCACGGTCGAATCGCCCCGTCGTCAGGGGCTGCGGCAGCACCACACGGGCACGCATTTGCTCCACGCGGCGCTTCGCAAGGTCCTGGGCACGCACGTGACGCAGGCGGGATCGCTCGTCGCGCCCGATCACCTGCGCTTCGACTTCTCGCACGGCGGATCGCTGAAGGACCGCGAGGTGCAGCAGGTCGAGGACCTCGTCAACGAGCAGGTCCAGGCGAACGTGGCGGTGGACTGGATGGAGATGGACCTCGAGGACGCGCTCAAGAGCGGCGCCATGGCGCTGTTCGGCGAGAAATACGGCCAGCGCGTACGCGTGATCCGCATCGGCGAGTTCTCCACCGAGCTCTGCGGCGGCACGCACCTCGATCACACCGGCCAGATCGGCGTGCTGAAGGTGTCCGCGGAGGGCGCGGTGGCGTCCGGCGTGCGCCGCATCGAGGCCGTGGCGGGTCAGTCGGCGCTGGAGTCCATCGGGCGCACCGACGCGGCGCTGCGCGAGGCGGGCGACATCCTCAAGATCTCGCCGCTCGACGTGCCGGCGCGGCTCCGCAAGCTGCTCGACGACCAGCGCGCGCTCGAGCGACAGCTGCAGGCGCTCGAGTCCAAGCTGGCGCGCTCGCGCGCCGACGATCTGGTCGCGGCCGCGCGCCAGGTGAACGGCGTGGCGGTCATCGCGGGACGGCTCGACGGTCTGGACGCCGAAGGGCTGCGCGCGGTGGCGGACACGCTGCGCGATCGCGTGGGCTCGGGAGTGGTGTGCGTGGGCGGCGTGGTGGACGGCAAGGTGAACCTCGTCGCCGCCGTCACCAAGGACCTCGTCAAGCGGTTCCACGCCGGCAAGCTCGTCCAGGAGGTCGCGAAGGCGGCGGGCGGCAGCGGGGGCGGCCGGCCCGATCTCGCCCAGGCGGGAGCGAAGGACCCCGGAAAGCTCGATGCCGCCCTGGCCATCGTCTACGACGTGATCGCGCGCACGTCGGCCTGAGGCCGGCGCGGAGATCGGTGGACACCCACCTCAAAATCCTCCACACCGTGGCGGAGGCGGTGAGCCGCACTCTCGACGTCGACGAGGTTCTCCGCACCGCCCTGGACGCCCTGACGAACGTCACCGGTCACGAGATCTCGAGCCTGCACCTCCTCTCGCCGGACGCCAAGGCCATGCACCTGATGGGCGATCGCGGCCTGTCGCCACGGTTGCGCGAGTTGAACCGGGTGCTCGAGATGGGCGAGATGGGGCTCATCGCGCGCGTGGCGGCCACGGGGGAGACGCTGAATCTCGCCAACGTGATGGAGGCGCCGAATCTGCTCCCCGCCGCCAAGCCGATCGTGAAGCGCGATCGCATCCGCGCCTTCGTGTGCGTGCCCATCCACAGTCGCGGGCGGATCCTCGGTACGCTCTCGCTGGGGCGCCGGGACGGCGCACCCTTCGACGAGCCGGAGGTCGCGCTCGTGGAGGCGACGGCTGATCAGATCGGCATCGCGCTCGACAACGCGCGGCTCTACTCCGAGACGCGACGGCAGCTCGACGAGCTGAAGCTCGCCCAGACCCAGCTGATCCGCGCCGAGAAGCTGTCCGCCGTCGGTGAGCTGGCCTCCGGCGTCGCCCACGAGATCAACAACCCGCTCACGACCATCCTCGGTCAGGCGCACCTGCTGCTCGCCCGCCACGACATGACCGAGTACGTGCGCGATCGCCTCACCGTGATCAGCGAAGAGGCGTCGCGCGCCGCGCGCATCGTGCAGAACCTCCTCGTGTTCGCCCGGCACTATCCGCCCGAACGCCGGCCCACCCTCCTCGCCGACCTCGTCGAGCGCGTGCTCGATCTCGTCGCGTACCAGCTCGACAAGGACAAGGTGCGCATCGTGACCGAGTTCGCCGACATGCCGCCGCTGCTGGTGGACGAGCACCAGCTCCAGCAGGTGCTCCTCAACCTGGTCCAGAACGCGCATCACGCCATGGCCAGACACCGCGGTGAGCGGGTCCTCACCGTGCGGGTGCGGGCGCCGAGGGAGCACGCCGTGATCGAGGTGCTCGATAGCGGGCCCGGGATCGCGCCCGAGGTGCTGCCGCGCGTGTTCGATCCGTTCTTCACCACGAAGCCGCCCGGCGAGGGCAGCGGTCTCGGTCTCTCCGTGTCCTACGGCATCGTGACCGAGCACGGCGGACGTCTCAGGGGCGAGAACCGGCCCGAGGGCGGCGCCGTCTTCACGATCGAGCTGCCGTGGGGCGACACGCCGCGCTGACTCCCGCCCGCTCCGTCGCCGTCGCTGTGCTCGCGCTCACCGTTGCCGCGTGCGCGGGCCCGGGCGGCGCCCTGCCGGGCGCCCCCGCGCACCATCGCGAGCACGGCTTCGCCAACACCAATCCCGACTACGCGCGACCGGGCCGGTTCGTCCGCATGCGCTACTTCATGGGCCGCATGCTGGGCACGACGTTCGCGCCGAAGCATCTGGAGCTGGCGCGGGTCGACAACGACGGTCGCGCCCTCCGTGCCAACACCGGCGAGGCGACCGTCACGTGGGTCGGACACTCGACGCTGCTCGTCCAGCTCGACGGCGTCAACGTGCTCATCGATCCGCAGTGGTCCCAGCGCGCGAGTCCGGTGTCGTTCGCGGGCCCGCGGCGCATGACGCCACCCGGCCTCGACTTCGACCGGCTGCCGCCCATCCACCTCGTGCTCATCTCGCACGACCACTACGACCACCTCGACGTCGCCACCGTGCGGCGTCTCGCGGTGCGTCACCACCCCCGCTTCCTGGCGCCGCTGGGGTTCCGTGCCTGGTTCGCCGACCTCGGCATCGACGACGTCCACGAGCTCGACTGGTGGGGCAGCCGCGTGGAGCGCGGGGTGACCTTCACGTGCGTCCCGGCGCAGCACTTCTCCGGCCGCACGCTGTTCGACCAGAACCGGCGGCTGTGGAGCGGCTGGACGATCGCCGGCGCGCGCAAGCGGTTGTTCTACTCCGGCGACACCGCGTACTACGCGCCGTACTCCACCGAGGTGGGCGCGCGCCTGGGGCCCTTCGATCTCGCCGCCGTCGCCATCGGCGCTTATCTGCCCCCGCGGATCATGAAGCCGTCGCACGCGGATCCCGCCGAGGCGCTCCAGATTGCGCGCGACGTGGGCGCGCAGCGCTTCCTCGGCGTCCACTGGGGGACGTTCGACCTGGCCGACGAGCCGCCCGACGATCCGCCACGACGCCTGGAAGCCGAGGCGCGCCGGCTGGGACTCCCCGCCGACCGCGTGTGGCTCTTTCGCCTGGGCGAGACGCGCGCCTGGTGAGACGCGCGGGCGAGCGGCCGCCGCGGCGTCAGCGGACTTCGAGCAGTCGTCCCTTCAGGTAGCGCGTCTCCGGGACTTCGAGCAGCACGGGATGATCGTCGGCCTGGCTCAGCACGTCGAGCACCCGGACGCTGATACCCGCGTCGGCCGCGGCGTCGCGGCAGATCGCCTCGAAGTGGGCGTCGCTCACGTGGTGCGAGCACGAGAACGTCATCAGGTGCCCGCCGCGCGGGAGCAGGCGGAGCGCGCGGAGGTTGATCTCCTTGTAGCCGCGGGCGGCCGCGTCGACGGTGGAGCGGCCGCGCGCGAAGGCGGGCGGATCCAGGACGACGAGGTCGAACCGGGCGCGCTCGCGCTCGAGCCGGCGCAGCTCGTCGAACGCGTTGACCGCGCGGAGCTCGACGCGCTCGCCGCCGGGATTGAGGGCGAGATTCTCGCGTGCGGCGGCCAGGGCGTCGGGTGACGACTCCAGGCACACGACGCGGTGTGCGCCGCCCGCCACGGCGTGGCAGGCGAAGGCGCCCGTGTAGCTGAAGGCGTCGAGCACCTCGCGCCCGGCGGACAGCGCGCGCGCCCGCGCGCGGTTCTGCCGCTGATCCAGGTAGAGCCCCGTCTTGTGCCCCGTGCCGAACGTGACGGCGAGACGGACGCCATCCTCCTCGACGACGGCTCTCGGTGCGCCGGGCTCGGTGAGCCAGCCGTGCCGCGGCGCGAAACCCTCGCGCCGGGCGGCGACGGGATCGTCGACGGCGAACACGGCGCGCTCGCCGAGGACGGCGTGCAGCGCCGCGAGCACCTCGTCGCGCGCGCGCGCCATGCCGAGCGTCAGGCACTGCAGGACGAGCGTGCCCGCGTAGTCGTCCACCACGAGCCCCCCCAGCTCGTCGCCCTCGCTCCACACGAGGCGTCGCGCCGCCGTCGGTGCGACGTCGCCCCGTCGCGCCCGCGCACGGTCGATCCGGCGCTCGAAGAATGCGGCGTCGATCGCCTCGTCCTCGCGGGTGAGGATCCGGCAGCACAGGGCGGGGCCCGGATTGAACTGGCCGCGGCCCACGAAGCGGGCCGCGGAATCGAGGGCCGTCACGACGCTGCCCGGCTCGACGTCCCCCACGTCCGCCACGTCGCCCTTGAAGATCCACGGATGCGGCCGGCAATGACCGCGCTTGAGCCTCAGGATGGCCGCCATGTCCCGCACCCTACCCGCACCCCGTCACCGTTTCGACCCGCCGGCGGTGACCCGACATGGAAGAATCGACGCCCCCCACGTCGCCCTGACTCGGAGACGGCGCGACGACGCGGTGCGCCGCTCGCGTTGCGTCGACGACGTCCTAGCCGCGCGGCGAACGGCGGAGCACGACGACCATCAACAGCGGGTGTCGCGAGCGCTCGAGGACCTGGTGCGGCTTGAAGCCGAAGAACCACTGCACGAACTCGAAGCCGCCCGCGAGCGCGACGAGCGCCTTCATCTCCTGCGGAAATACCATGCGGGAGTGATGCGTCTGCCGGTACACCCGACGCGTCTCGTTCTCCACCGCCTCCAGCGTCATGCGTTCGAGGAAGACCTGGCTCACGGGGTCGACGTCGTTCAGGGCCGAGAACGAGGCGCGCACGATCAGACGTCCACGGCGCCGTGACCACGACCAGCTGCGCGCCGGGTTCGTCCACGACGACGCCATGTAGCGGTCGAAGATGTAGAGCCCGCCCGGTCGCACCGCGCGCGCCACGGCGCGCAGGTGCGCGACGAGCTGCTCGTTGGTGAGCAGGTGCCCCTGCGAGTCCTGCATGCAGATCGCGGCGTCGACGGGCTGGACGAGGCGAAAATCGGTCATGTCGCCCACGAGACAGTCGCCCTCGAGACCCTTGGCGGCGAGGCGCTCGCGCAGGAACGCGACGTTCTTGGGCGACAGATCGAGGCCGGCCATCCGGTAGCCCCGCTCGGCCAGGCGGATCAGGTGCGGCCCGGTGCCGCACGCGATGTCGAGCACGCGCTTCACGGGACGGCGGGCGAACTTCTTGAAGCAGTGGACGAGGAAGTCGACCTCGCCCTTGCGGTTCATGTCGAAGGCGATCTCGTAGAGGCGCGGCGCGCTGTACTCGCGCGCCCGGCTCTTCGTCCGGATCACCGCCCCCACCAGGCGAGGAGCGCCTCGCGGATCACCCACGACGCCGTGATGCCCGTCCGCCCGCTCGGGTCCCAGGCGTGCGCGACCTCGACCAGGTCGCCGCCGACGATGGTGCAAGCGCCCAGCAGGTGGACGATCTCGACGAGCTCGCGCGCGCTGATGCCGCACGGCTCGGGCGATCCCGTCCCCGGCGCCTCGGCGGGGTCGAGCACGTCGACATCGATGGTGACGTAGAGCGGGTGGCCAACGAGCTCGGGCAGCACGCGCCGCACGACGTCGAGGGGACGGCCCGCGATGGCGGGGAAGAAGTGCGGACGCCGCTTCGCGTACTCGTCGCGCGTGCCCGTCCGCATGCCGACCTGGTAGACGCGCTCCGCCGGCACGACGTCCATCACGCGCGCCATCGCCGAGGCGTAGTTGTAGCGCTCGCCGAGAAAGTCCTCGCGCAGGTCGGGGTGCGCGTCGAGCTGCAGCACGCGCAGCTCCGGGACGGCGGGCGCGAGCACCTCGAGGACGGGCACCGTCGCCGTATGGTCGCCGCCGAGCATGAAGGGCAGGCGGTCGGAACGCCACCACCGCGCGATCTCGTCGCGGGCAGCGTCGAGCTGCTCCCGCGGCGACGCGCCGTCGGGCAGCGCGCAGTCGCCGAGGTCGACGAGCGCGAGATCCTCGAGGTCGCGGTCGAGCGCGGGGGAGTAGGTCTCGATGGAGTCGGACGCCAGCCGGAGGTCGCGGGGCCCGGCGTCGGCGCCCTTGCGAAGGTTCACGCGACCTTCGAAGGGGATGCCGTAGATGACGATGCGCCCATCGGCGAGCGTGCGCTCGCACGCGATGAAGCGCGGCGACACCGGTCGCATGGGCTCCGGCGTCGGACGCCGCTAGACCAGGTCGTCCTCGCCGAGCAGCGTGATGGCGGCTAGGGCGCAGCCGATGCGCTCGACGGTGTGATCGACGGCGTAGATGCGCATCTCCTTGATGAGCTCCCCGCGCACCTGAAAGGCCTCGTCGAGCATCCCGCGGATGGCGGCCTCGGCCTCGGCGCGCGTGGCGACGCCGTGGAACTCCATGATCACGCCGTTCTTGGCGGGGTCGTCGGGGACGGCGTAGCCGACCGCGGCGGCGACCGTCTCACCCGGCGTCTCGCTCGTCATGGCCGCGTAGGCCGTCGGCACGAGCGCGCCCGGCTTGATCTTCGGGAGCTCGATCACGGGAACCTCGGGCGGAAGAATGCTCGACACCTTGATGAGGTTGATGTTGCCGATGCCCGCTGCGAGGAGCGCGTTGTCGAAGGCGTTGAGGGTGGTGGAGCCTTCCGCGTGTCCCGCCGTCGCCGCCGCCATCGTGACCGTCTTCGTCATCCGTTCTCCTTTCTCGCCTCCCATCCGTCGTGCGCAGCGCGCGCGCGCCGCGCGGAGAAATTCTGTCGTCACTCTACCGAGGCGACGCACGAATGCAAGGAAAAAACTGTGCGCGCGCGCTCCACGCGCGCGAAAAATCTCGCCGCGGGGCGTTTTTTTCTTGCAATCGCTAAGGGGGGCCCCTACAGTGAAGTCAAGTTTTTTTTCTGGCGACGAAATTTCCTCGTCGCTGAACGGCGACGCGCTCGACGCGTCCCAGGAGAAGTGCGGTAGATGGCCGGATCGGACAAGGGAGGACGAGTGGATTGAACGCTCTCGGACGTCACCTGCTACTCGAGTTGTTCGATTGCGACACCCACGCCATCAACAACGTCGAGGCCGTGAAGGGTGCGCTGGTTGAAGCGGCCAAGCGGGCACACGCCACCATCGTCGACGTGGTCTTCCACGAGTTCAATCCCTTCGGGGTCAGCGGCGTCGTGGTCATCGCCGAATCCCACCTTTCGATCCATACCTGGCCGGAGTACCGCTACGCCGCGGTCGACATCTTCTCCTGCGGCGACGTGCTGAAGCCGGATGTGGCCGCCCACTATCTGGTCGAGCAGTTCGGGGCCGAGCGCACCTCGGTGGTCGAGATGCAGCGCGGGCTGTTCCTGCAGTCCGCCGTCCCGGTGGTGAACAAGACGCCCATCGCGGTCGGCTGAGCGCCGGTGATCACCGCGCAGTCGTACAAGTGGTTCTGGGAGACCACGACCGCCGTCGAGGGCCACATGCACGCCATCGTGCGCACCATCGTGGCGGCGCGGACGAAGTTCCAGCAGGTCGAGATCATGGAGACGGCCTCGTACGGCAAGTGCCTCGTGCTCGACGGCCGCATCCAGTCGAGCCAGGGTGACGAGTTCATCTACCACGAGGCCCTCGTCCATCCCGGGATGCTGGCCACCGATCGGCCGCCGCAGCGCGCGCTGATCATCGGCGGCGGCGAGGGCGCGACCCTGCGCGAGGTGCTCCGCTACCCGTCCATCACCCGTGCCGTCATGGTGGACATCGACGGCGAGGTGGTCGACCTCTGCAAGCGTCACTTGCCCGAGATGCACCAGGGCGCCTTCGACGATCCGCGCACGGAGCTCAGGCACGAGGACGCCCGGGCGTACCTCGAGCGGACGACGGAGACGTTCGACTACATCTGCATCGACCTCGTCGAGCCCCTCGAGGAGGGGCCGGCCTGCATGCTCTTCACGAAGGAGTTCTACACGCTCGTGCGCGACCGGCTCACTCCGGGCGGCACGATGACGATGCAGGCGGGCATGACGAAGGTCGGCGAGCTGCCGTTCTTCGCCGCCATCAACCGGACGCTGCGCGACGTCTTCCCGGTCGTGGCCGGCTACCAGACGTTCATCTCGTGCTTCGGCACGCCATGGGGCTTCATCCTCGCCACCAAGAAGGTCGACCCGATGACGCAGACCCCCGTGGCGGTGGACGCCCTCGTGACCGAGCGCGTGAAGGGCTCGCTCGAGTACTGGGACGGCCAGACGCACCAGCACGCGTTCGCGCTGCCCAAGTTCATCCGGAAGGCCGTCGACGCCGCCACCCGCGTGTCGACCGACGCGCATCCGCTGATCGTCACGTAGTCGCGGCCGCGCTCGTTCTCGCCTCGGCGTCCCCGCGACGCCGGGTCCTTCTCCAGCTGCTCTGCGCCGACTTCACGGTGATGCCGACCTTCATCGACGAGACGCTGACGCCGGGTCCGCTCGAACGCTCCGTCCCGCGTCTCGCCGTCGCCAAGGCCTGTGCGGCGCGCGACGCCGGCGCGCGGGGCGTGCTGCTCGGCGCCGACACGGTGGTCGCGGTGGAGGGCCGCGCGCTCGGCAAGCCGACCGACGCCGACGAGGCGCGCCGGATGCTCCGCACGCTCCGTGATCGCGCGCACGACGTGATCACCGGCATCGCCGTGATCGACAGCGTGGGCGGCCGCGAGGCGTCGACGGCGGTGGTCACGCGGGTGGTGATGGGCCGCTACGACGACGCGGCGATCGATGCCTACGTCGCGACCGGCTCGCCCTTCGACAAGGCGGGCGGCTACGCGATCCAGGAGATCGGCGACCGCTGGGTGGTGGGCCTGCGCGGTTCGTACAGCAACGTCGTGGGCCTGCCCCTCGGCGCGACGCGACAGCTCCTCGAGGCGTTCGGGGTCGAGCTCCTCGCGCCGTCGCGCCAGGAGCTCGACGACATCCGATGAGCCGGCGACGCGCGCCAGGCGATCGCGCGGAGCGCGCCGGCCGCCGTCAGCGGCGCGAGAGGTCGATCAGCTCGCGCGGGGACGGCAATCGGACGGCAGCGGGGAGCGGCATGCGTCCGCGGATCACGTCGAACGACGCACGCACCTGGGCGGCCGAGACGGCGGCGTCCGGGAGATAGAACCCTTTCGCCGCCTTCAGGGCGGCGGCGAAGTCGTCCGGGCGAGCGCGAAACGCGGACGGCAGGCGCGCCGCCAGCTCGTCGGGCTCGGCCGCTCCGATGCGCGCCTCCGCCGCCACGAGGGAGCGGGTGAAGGCGGCCAGCGTGGTGGCGTCCGGCAGCGTGTCGGCGCGCGCGAACACGGCCGCGTGCACGGTCGACGCCCGCAGCGTGTCGGCCGCGGCCTTCACGCTGCGCAGATCGGCGAGCAGGGTCGCGCGCCCGCTCGCGAGGAGCTCGCTCGCGAGCGGATCTTCCAGGTACGCGGCGTCGATGGCGCCGGACTCCAGGGCCTCGAGCTCTCGCGACACGCCGAGGCTGATGACGTCGACGCTGCGCTTCGTGAGCTTGGCGCGCGCCAGCACGGCGGTGAGCCACGTGTCGTCGATGCCGGGCGCCGGGATACCGACCCGACGTCGCGCCAGGGAGGCGATCGTGCGCGGCGGATTGGGACTGCGGGTGGCGGCCACGACCGCGGCGGGCGGCGCGGCGGTGAGGCCGGCGACGAGACGGAGCTTGGGCGCCACGAGCTGAGGCGCGCGTCGCGTCGCCGTCTCGAGCGACGCCACCGCGAGGTCGACGTGGCCGTCGAAGAGCGCGGCCACGGCCTCGGGCTCGTCGCGCATCGGGCGCAGCGTGACCGTGAGGCCTTCGCGAGTAAAGTAGCCCTCGGCCTCGGCCACGCGCACGGGAAGGTACGCCATCGCCGTCGGCGGCCCGCTCACCGCGACGGTGAGCGCCTGGACCAGGAGGATCACGCTCAGCATGGCGTCACGCGGTCGCGGCTTCCACGTGGACGGACCTCCGCGCGATCCCCTCAAGGCGCGTCTCGTGCGGCTCCACGTGGCGCTCCTGGCGCGCTTCGGTCCGCAGCAGTGGTGGCCTGGCCGCACGCCGTACGAGGTCGCCGCGGGAGCGATCCTGACCCAGCACACGGCGTGGACCAACGCCGCGCGCGCCATCGCCGCCCTGCACGCACGCCGTCTGCTGCGTCCCGATCGCGTGGCCGCGCTGGACGTCGCGGACCTTGCGGACGTCGTCCGCTCCGCGGGGACGTACCGCGTGAAGGCGGCGCGACTGCAAGCCTTCACGCGCTGGCTCCTCACGCGCTTCGACGGACGCTTCGCGGGACTCCGCCGCGCCCCGCTGCCCGCGCTCCGACGCGAGCTCCTGGCCGTGTCGGGGCTCGGGCCGGAGACGGCGGACGCGATCCTGGTCTACGCCGCCCATCGACCGGTCTTCGTGGCCGACGCGTACGCGCGGCGCGTGCTCGCCCGTCATCGTCTGTTGCCCGCGTCCGCGACGTACGAGGCGACGCGCGCGTTCGTCGAGTCCCACCTGCCGTCCGACCCCGCGCTGCTGGGAGAGTTCCACGCGCTCATCGTGGCGGTGGGGAAGACCTTCTGCCGCACGGTGCCGCGCTGCTCGGAGTGTCCGCTCAGGCCCGACCTGCGCGGGCGCGGGCCGGCGCCATCGATTCCTGCACCAGCGTCGCCAGTCGCTCCGCCGCGTCGGGAATCGCGAGTCGCATCGCGCGCTCGCCCATCTGCTTGAGCGCGCCGACGTCGCCGAGCAGCCGGCCCACGCACTCGGTGAGCGTGGTCGCCGTGAGCGACGCCTGCGCGAGCACGACCGCGCCGCCGGCCTGCTCGACCAGCCGGGCGTTCGCCATCTGCTCGCCGCTGCGCGCCGAGGGCAGCGGCACGTAGATCGCGGGCAGGCCGAGCTGACAGCACTCGTTCACGGTGCCCGCGCCGGCGCGCGTCACCACGAGCGATGTCGCCGCGTAGATCGACGCGAGCTCGTCGCCCACGTACGGGATCACGGTGTAGCGCGCGGCCAGCTTTCGCGGCAGGTCGCGCCGCCGCTCCTCGAGCCACGCGTGGTCGGCCGTCGTCGCGTTGGCGCCGCACTGGTGGATGACCTGCGCGATCTCGAGCAGCATCGGCAGCGCCTCCCCGACGACGCGGTTCAGCCGGTGCGCGCCCTGCGCGCCGCCCGTCACGTAGACGAGCGGCAGGGCGGCGTCGAGCCGGAAGCGGTCGAAGGCCGCCGCCCGCGATCCGCCGCGCAGCTCGGGACGGAGCGGATTCCCCGTCAGGACGACCCTCCCGGCGGGAAAGCGCGCAGCGGTGTCGACGAAGCTCACCGCGATCCGTCGCGCGAAGCGCGCCGCGACGCGGTTCGCGAGGCCGGGCACGACGGTCTGCTCGTGGATCACGACGGGGCGACGCGCGAGCGCGGCGGCCAGCACGACGGGCACGGCCACGAACCCGCCCGTCGCGAACACGACGCGAGGATCGATGGCGCGCAGCAGGCGCACGGCGCCGAGGACACCGGTCGGGATGTTGACGGCGAGGTCGGTGACGTTCCGCCAGGCCAGGGCGCGGCGGAGCTTCCCCGTCGCGATGACGTGATACGGAATGCCGGACGCGGGCGCGCTGCGCGCCTCCACGCCGTCGCGACTGCCGATCCACGCGCAGCTCACGCCGCGACGACGAAGGGTGGCGGCCACGGCGAGCCCCGGGCTGGTGTGGCCGCCCGTGCCGCCGCCCGTCACGACGACGTCGGCCCGCACGTCAGCCCGCGGCGCGCTTGTCGTGGGCGCGCTCGAGGGCGAGCTGGAGCAGGCGCTCGATCAGCGCGTCGTAGTCGAGGCCCGAGGCCTCCCACAGCCGCGCGTACGCGCTGGTCGACGTGAAGCCCGGGATGGTGTTGATCTCGTTCACGAGCGGCCGATCGCCCTCGAGGAAGAAGTCGACGCGCGCCATGCCCGCGCAGTCCACGGCGCGGAAGGCCGCCACGGCCAGCTCGCGCACGCGTGCCGCCACCTCGGCCGGGATGGGGGCGGGCACCGTGATCTGGGCCTGGCCTTCGGTGTACTTGGTCGCGTAGTCGTACCAGGCGGCGGCGTAGCTGATCTCGCCGGGCTGGGAGGCCACGGGGTCGTCATTCCCGAGCACGCTGACCTCGATCTCGCGGGCGCGCACCGCGCGCTCCACGATGATCTTGCGGTCATGGCGCGCCGCCTCGTCGAGCGCCGCGGGCAGCGCGCTCGCCGTCGCCACCTTGCTGATGCCCACGCTCGATCCCAGGTTCGACGGCTTCACGAAGCACGGAAAGCCGACGCCGTCGCCGATGCGCCGACGCACGCCGGCGGGATCCCGCAGCCACTCCGCGCGCGACACCGCCACGTGGTCGACGATGGGCAGGCCGTGCGCGCGGAACACCGCCTTCATCGTGATCTTGTCCATCGACACCGCGGAGGCGAGCACGCCCGCGCCGACGTACGGCACGTCCGCCGTCTCGAGGAGCCCCTGGATCGTGCCGTCCTCGCCGTGCGGGCCGTGCAGCATGACGACCACGACGTCGAGGCCCTCGCGCAGCTCGCGCGGCATGACGCCGGCAGGCTCGCTGCGCAAGACGACGCCCGCCTCGGCGGCCGTCTCGCGCGCCTCGGCGCGATCGGCCAGCGCTTTCTTCACCGAGCCCGTGGCGTCGTCGAGCGGCGAGGCGCTGCGCGCGCTCGCGGCGAGGGCGCCCAGGGGATCGCCACCGGCGAGCCAGCGGCCGTCCTTCGTGATGCCGATGGGGACGATCGTGTGACCGCCGCGCTGCAACGCCGCGATGACCGACGCCGCGGAGGCCAGCGACACCTCGTGCTCGCCGGAGCGCCCGCCGAAGATCACGCCGACGCGCAACGGCGCCATGTCGGCGATTCTAGCAGGCAGCGTCGCGAGAACCGTCGGACTGCCGGAGGACGACGCACGTCACGGCGACGACGACTCGTCGTCCCCCCGCCGACCTGGCGACGGATCAGCGCCACGCCGGATCGAGCGCTGCTCGGCGCGCCAGCGACGCCAGTCGGCGAGGCGCGGCCCGAGCTCGGCCTCGAGCCCGCGCCCCGAGGGGCGGTAATACGTCCGCCCGCGGAGCGCGTCCGGCAAGTGCTCCTGGTCCACGCGCGCGTCCGGGGCGTCGTGCGCGTACTGGTAGCCCGCGCCGTACTCCAGATCCTTCATGAGCCGGGTCGGCGCGTTTCTGATGTGCAGCGGCACGGGCTCGGCGGGTCGCTCGCGCACGTCGTCACGCGCCTCGTTGTACGCCACGTAGACGGCGTTCGACTTGGGCGCGAGCGCCAGGTACAGCGTGGCCTGGGCGAGCGCGAGCTCGCCTTCCGGCGTGCCGAGAAAGTGGTAGGCGTCCCGCGCCGCCAGCGTGACGGTGAGGGCGGCGGGATCCGCGTTGCCGACGTCTTCCGACGCGAACCGCACGAGCCGCCGCGCGATGTAGAGCGGATCCTCGCCCGACTCGAGCATGCGTGTAATCCAGTAGAGCGCGGCGTCGGGATCCGAGTCGCGCAACGACTTGTGCAGCGCCGAGATGAGGTTGTAGTGCTCCTCGCCCGCCTTGTCGTAGAGGAGGGCGCGGTTCTGCGACGCCTCGCGGATCGTGGCCGCGCCGAGTCGGGCGCTGCCCCCCGTGTGCGCGGTCAGACGCACCGCGACGTCCAGGATGTTGAGCGCGGTCCGGGCGTCGCCGTTCGCGAGCCGGGCGATGAGGCGAAACGCGTCGTCGTCCGCGGTGACGCCGCTGTCGCCGAGGCCGCGCGCGGGGTCGGCGAGGGCGCGCCCGAGGATCGTCACCACGTCGTCCTCGCCGAGCGGCTTCAGCACGTAGACGCGCGCGCGGGACAGCAGCGCGGAGTTCACCTCGAAGGACGGGTTCTCGGTGGTGGCGCCGACCAGCACGATGGTCCCCTTCTCGACGTGGGGCAGGAACGCGTCCTGCTGCGCCTTGTTGAAGCGGTGGATCTCGTCGACGAACACGATCGTGCGCGTCTGCCGTCGCGTGCGCTCGGCCTCCGCCTCGGCGATGACCTGCCGGATCTCCTTCACGCCGGACAGCACCGCGGAGAACGCGACGAAGCGTGCGCCCGCCACCTTGGCCATGAGCGACGCCAGCGTGGTCTTCCCCGAGCCGGGCGGTCCCCAGAGGATCATCGAGTGGAGCTCGCCGCTCTCGATGGCGGTGCGCAGCACGCGCCCGGGACCGAGGAGATGGTCCTGACCCAGCACCTCGTCCAGCGAGGCCGGGCGCATGCGATCCGCGAGCGGCGCGCTCCGGTCGGGCGATGATCCCCCGCCGCCCGCCGGGCGCTCGAAGAGCTCCACGCTAGCCCGCCACGGGAGCGGGCGGACTGACGGGCGCGCTCACGCGGTGGAGCGCAGCGGGGAGTGCGGCCAGATCGTGGATCCGCGCCACCGGCGTGACGGACCAGCGCGCGAGCGACGTCTCGTCCGGACGGTACGCGACGAAGGGAACGCCCGCGGCGGCGGCCGCGACGCCGTCCACCCAGGAATCGCCGACCACGACGGCGGCCTCGACGGGCGAGAAGCGCGCGGCGATCACGCGCCAGCCGTCGGGATGCGGCTTGAGCGCGCGCATGTCGTTGCGCGTGACGATCTGGTCGAGCGTCGGCAGCAAGCCGAAGCGGTCGAGGGCCTCGACGGCGACGTCGCGCGCGTTGTTCGTCCACACCGCGGTGGCGTAGCCGGCGGCGCGCGCGCCGGCGATGGCCTCGCGCGCGCCCGCCTCGACCGAGGCCAGCCGCATGGCCTGACGCTCG
This sequence comes from Candidatus Methylomirabilota bacterium, assembly GCA_046733575.1. Taxonomy (GTDB): domain Bacteria; phylum Methylomirabilota; class Methylomirabilia; order Rokubacteriales; family CSP1-6; genus JBKPPN01. The sequence continues at coordinate 17,531 of JBKPPN010000446.1, forward strand.
TGGTCCAGGGCGATCGCCCAGAGGTCGGCCTCGGTGGCGGGATGCTGCGTCCGGCAGTACGCGATCAGCTCCCCCACGCGGTAGCGCTCGTCACGCGCGGGGAGGGGACCGCAGGCGCGCTCGAGGAACGCACGCATGTCGAGGGCCATCGCGGCGAGGTCGAGCGGCGTGGCGACGAGGGTGTGATCGAGATCGAAAACGCAGACGCGCACCGTCAACGTAGGATAGCGTGGTAGCATGGCGGCGTCATCATGAAGCGCCGATCGGCCTTCATCGGGACGATCGTCCTGCTCGTCCTCGCGACCCTCGCACCGTCTCCCGCGCTGTCCCTCGAAGAGCCCGAGCGCCTGTGGCTCGTGGGCGAGAAGGCCTTCGCCGACGGCCTGGTCCCGCTCGCCCGTCGCGTGCTCGAGCGGTTCGTCGTGCAGTACCCCAACGACCCGCGGTTGCCGGACGCGGTGCTGCTGCTCGGCAAGGCGCGACTCGCCGACGGTGACGCCGCGGGCGCGCTGGATCTGTTCCGGCGCGCCCAGACGTTGTCGCCCGTCCCCGGACGTCCGCTCGAGGCGCGTTTCTGGGAAGGCGAGGCGCTGTTCCGGCAGAAGAAGTTCGCCGACGCGCGCACCGTCTACGACGACGTCGTGCGGCAGAACGCGGCGTCGCCGCTCGCGCCGGACGCCCTCTACGGCTTCGCGTGGTCCGAGCTGGAGCTGAAGCGACCCGAGGCCGCCGCGGAGGCGTTCCGTCAGCTCCTGACCGCGTGGCCCGAGGGCGAGATCGCGCCGTCGGCGACCTACTACCTCGCCCGCACGCTGGTCGAGCTCAAGCGGTACAGCGAGGCGCTTTCGTTGCTGCAGACGTTCCCCACCAAGTACGCCGGTCACAAGCTGGCGCCCGACGCGCAGTACCTGACCGGGGTGGCGCGGATGGGCAACGGCGACGCGACGGGCGGCGCCGACGAGCTCCGCGCCTTCGTCGCCGCGAATCCGAACCACGCCCTCGCCGCGAACGCGCGCCGGGTGATCGCCGACGGCACCGTCGCGCGTGCCCTCGACCCGGCCTCGCGCGGAGGCGACACGACGTCGCGCGGAGGCGACACGGCGTCGCGGGGCGGCGAGGCGCCCCGGGGCACCGAGGGTACGCGTGCGACCGAGAGTCCGTCTCGCCCCGCCGACACGGCATCGCGACCGACGCCGCCGGCCGACGAGCGGCCCGAGGACGCCTACAAGCGGCTCATGGCGGAGAACACGGCGGAGTCGCTGAGCGAGGCCGCGACGGTGGCGGCGCGACTCAAGCGTCCGCGCGACGAGGACGCCGCGCTCAAGAAGCTGCAGGCGTCGTTCCCCTCGCACGCCCTCGGCCGCCGTGCCGCGCTCGAGCTCGCGAACCGGGCGTTCAAGCGGAAGGACTGGAAGGAGGCGGCCACGCTGGCCACGTCGGCGGCCAAGAGCGACGACACCGCGATCAAGAGCGAGGCCTGGCTGCTCGCCGGTGAGTCGGAGCTGAAGCAACGGCGCCCCGCGCCCGCGGCGAAGGCGTTCGAGGCCGCGACGGCCGTGAACGACGTCGACGCCGGCGTCCGCTATCGCGCGCTCGCCGGTCTCGGGCTGGCGCGCGAGGAGCAGCAGGAGTGGCGCGCGGCGCTCACGGCCTACGAGACCGTGGCGAGCAAGTGTCCCGACGCCACGCTCCGTGACTGGGCGAAGCAGCGTGCCGCGGCGGTGCGCGCCCGTGTGAGCGAGACGCCGAAGTCCGGCGCCAAGCCGGCGCCCAAGGGCAAGTCATGACACGACGGCTGCTCGGCCTGATCGCGCTGGGGCTGACGCTCGTCGCGGCGGCGCCGGCGCCGCCCGCGCCGCTTCCGCTGACCCCGCCGCCGCCTGATCTGTCGCGCCTCGTCCCCTTCGTCTCGGCGCCGCTCGCGAAGCCGCCCGTCATTCTCACCGCGATCGCGCGCGCCGCGCCTCCGCTCACGGTCGACCCGATCCCGCCTGCGAGGCTGACGCTGCCCGCGGTGCCCCGGCCCGTCATGCCGCAGCCGCCTCCGCGCGCGCTCGCCTGCGCGGCGGCGTGGTTGCCCATCGCGTCGGAAGCGCTCGAGTGTGGCCGCGCGCGCTTCCAGCGTGGCGAGTGGGAGGACGCCGCCAAGGCGCTCGACGCGGCCGCGCACGCCGCCGACCGCGACCTGGCCCGCGAGGCGCGCTACCTGCTCGCCGAGACCTACGTTCGCCTCGGCCGCCCGGATCAGGCCAATGCGGTCTTCCGCACGGTGGCGCAGGAAGCGCGGCGCGGCGAGCAGGGACCATGGGCGCTCCACGGGGCGGCCTGGACGGCGCTCGCGATGGGCAATGCCGAGGGCGCACGACAGACGTTCACGGACTTGCTCTCCGCGCCGGTGCCGGTCGCGATCGACCCGTGGGCCCGGCACGGTCTGGCGCTGTCGCAGTACGCGCTCGGCAACTTCGCGGAGGCGGCGAAGGTCTGGGAGACGGTCCGCACCGCGGCGGTCCCCACCGGGCTCGATCGCGAGGTCGCGTTCTGGTACGGCGACACGCTCGGTCGGACGGGTGACCCGACGCGCGCGGACACCGCCCTGTTCGCGTTCACGCGCGGCGGCGCGCATCCGCTGCTCGAGTCCGGCCTCGTGCGTCGCGGGTGGTGGGCCCTGGCCGCGCGTCGCTATCCGGAGAGCATCGCGTCGTTTCGCGCGTACCTGGCGGCCCGGGCGCGCGGCGGCGCCGATCGTGAGGACTCGCTCATTCGCGGCGCGCCGGTGGTACGCGGCGAGCGCGACTGGGGCGACGCGGGACTCACGCTTGCGCTCCTCGGCGCCAACGACTGGGCGGGCGCGGAAGCCGCCGCCGCGACGCTCGATGCGCGCCGCTCGCCGCTCGCGCTGCCCGTGTTCATGCAGATGGTGGACGGCGCGGTGGCCCAGAAGCGCACGCCCGAGGCGCTCGCGCTGATCGAGCGCCTCCTGGGCGGTACGCTGACGCCGCCCGTGCGCGCCTGGCTGCTCTACGCCAAGGGGCAGGCCTTCAGCGCCGACGGCAACCGCGACGAGGCGCGCACGCAGTTCGATCTCGCACGTGATGCCGATACCGGCAGCCCCACGGCGCAGGTCGCCGCGTACGCGCTCGCCCAGACAGACTTCGACATGCGGGAATTCGCGCAGGCGGTGAGCGATCTCGGCGTGCTCCTCGCCGCGCCGCTCGACAGCGACCTGCGCGCCGCCGCGCTGCTCCTGCAAGGGGACGCGGGGTACCAGGCCAACGATTTCGCGACGGCGGCCACGAGCTTCCGGCGCTTCCTGACCGAGTATCCGAACCACGAGCGCGTCCGGCTCGTGCGGCTCGCGCTGGCGTGGACGGCGCTCCGGCAGGGGCAGAACGACGAGGCGCTGCGGCAGTTCCTGGATTTCGCCCGCGCGAACCCGGACCACGCCAACGCCGTGGACGCGCTGCAGCTCGCCTCCGAGCTCACCCTGGGCGCGGGCGACCTCGCCCGGAGTCACCAGGTCCTCGACGAGATCATCACCAAGTACGGCGCGAGTCCGCGGAGCGAGTTCGCGCGGCTGAACCGCGGCATCCTCTTCCTGCGCGAGGGCCAGTCGCGGACCGCGCTTCCCGCCCTCCGCGACTGGGTGGCGCGTGGCGCGTCGTCCCCGCTCCTCGCGCGCGCGCGCGCCGCCCTCGGCGTCGCGCTGCTCAACGCCGGCGCCGTCACCGACGCCCAGCGCGAGTTCACGCGGGCCGAGGCCGACGGCATCGGCGCCCTCGCCGTGCTGGGACGCGGCACCGTCGCGCTCGCGCAGGAGAAGTGGGACGACGCCACGAAGGCCCTCACGGAAGCGCGCGACAGCGGCACGGCAGACGTGACGGCGGCCGCCGACTACGGGCTCGCGGTGGCGAAGTTCAAGAC
>JBKPPN010000447.1:0-4858 GCA_046733575.1 Candidatus Methylomirabilota bacterium
GGCGGCCTGCATCTCGGGGATCGCGTGCGCCAGCAGCGCGCGCGTCTCCGGGCGCTCCGCGGAGATCGTGAGACCGAGGCCGTCGTGGCCCGCCGAGGCCGTCACGCGCACGACACCGAGCGACGGTGGCGTGAGCTGCACGTCCATCTCGGTGACGCCATCGCGCAGCGCCACGCGCGCCACGTGCACGACCTGCTCGACCACGGGCGGCGCGGCCACCGGTCGCGGCGCATCGGCGGGCGACGGCGCTGCGGTGGCGTGCGGACGATCCGGTCCGACGTCGCTCGCGCTGACCCGGGCCAGCGTCGCCGCGTCCGGCTCTGCGTCCACGTCGTGCGGGCGGGGCTTCGCCGGCGTCAGCTCGGGGAACGCCCGAGCGTCGAGCGCCGCCGCGGCGCTCGCCAGCGGAGTGGCGGCGACGGTGGCGCGATCGACGACGATCGCCTCGACGAGGCCGCCGTCGACGTCCTGTCGAGCGATCGCTCGCGCGGGGGCAGGGCCGGGAGGCGTCGACCGAGGCGTCGCGTGCGGCGCATCCACGGTCAGGGCTGGTGTCGCCGCCGCAAGGATCGACGACGCGCGGTCGTCGACGGCGTGCGTCGGGTCGCTCGTGTTCGTGTTCGGCATCGTGGCGCCGAGCGCGGGCGGCGCGGCCGCCGCGTCGGCACGGTCGCGCGTCACCGTCATCGGCCCGTCCGGCGACGACACGACGTCGATCCGAGCGGCTGACGTCGACGCCTCGGGGACGCCAGCGAGCGGGGTCGACGTCGACGTCGGGGTCGCGACGCGACCGTCGTCCCCGCTTGCCGGTGTGGCGTCGCGTGCGACGCCGACGGCGGTCCCCGGCGGCACCAGCGCGACGGGCGTGACCGTCGCGGTGACGGGACCCGTCGAGTCTGCCGTCCCGGCGCCCGGCCTCGCGGGGTCGACGGCACGCGCCGCGGAGACGTCACGTGCGCCGTTCGCGACGGTCGCGGTCGTGCCGGGAGTCGTCACGCCCGGCGCGGCGACGGGCAGCGTCGGATCGCCAGCGGCGCGCTCGCCGGAAGCGAGCGATGCCGCGTCGGCGGGCGTCGGCGCGGGCGGCGCCGTCTGCAGCAGGAGGAGCAGCAGCGCGCCGAAGTCGCTCGCGTTCGGCGCGGGCCCGCTCGCGCCCTGTCGCGCTGTCGCGGTGTCGCCCTGCGGCTCGGGTGCGACGTCGGGCATGCCGCTAACCTGCATCGTCGACCTCGCGACGCGAGACGGCCATGCTGCCCAGCCCGTCGAGCTCCGCCTGCTGCTGGCGCTGCACGCGCTGCGCGGCGGCCTCCAGCATGTTCTCGTGGAGCGTCTCCACCGCCTCGCGCTGGCGTCGCTGCTCGATCATGAACACCCGGGCCGCCTCGGCGCGCTGTCGCGCCGACTCGAGCCGCCGCGACGCCGCGCGCTCCGTCTCCTCCAGACGCGTGACCAGCGCCCCGAGTCCGGTGGGATCGACGGTGGACGCGCCCTCTTCGAGGTAGTAGCGGAGCCAGGCGTCGCGGGCGTCGCGGGCGGCATTCACCTCGGACTCCGCGGTGAGGACGTCCTGCAGGGACTCGGCGAGCCGGATCTCCGCCTGACGTTCCTCCAGCTCCCTGAGCGACAGCAGCGGTCCGTACGGCGTCGTCATGCCTCGGCTCCCGTCAGCGATGTGAGACTGCCGACCGTCGCCGCGTACGAGCTCTCGTCGTCACGGCCCTGGCGCAGGAACGCCTCGATGCGCGGCCACAGCGCGATGGCGCGGTCCGTCTCGGGCAGCGCGCCGGCGCGATAGGCGCCGAGCGCGAGCAGCGGCGCCACGTCACGGTGGGCGGCGAGCAGCGCGCGCAGCGTCTGCGCGCTCGCGCCGTGGCCGTCGCGCACCACGTCCGGCATGCAGCGGCTCACGCTGGCCAGGACGTCGACCGCGGGGTAGTGCCCGCGCTCGGCGATCTCCCGCGAGAGCACGAGGTGGCCGTCGAGGATCGAGCGCGCCGCGTCCGCGACGGGCTCGTTGTGATCGTCGCCCTCGACGAGCACGGTGTAGAGCCCGGTGATGGCGCCCGTGCCCGGCGACGTGCCCGTCCGCTCCAGCAAGCGCGAGAGCTGCGTGAACACCGACGGCGTGTAGCCGCGTGTGGTGGGCGGCTCGCCGGTGGCGAGGCCGATCTCGCGCTGCGCGGTGGCGAAGCGCGTGACGGAATCCATCATCAGCAGCACGCGCCGGCCCTGGTCGCGGAACCACTCCGCGATGGTGGTGGCGGTGAACGCGGCCTGCCGGCGGATCTGGGGCGGCGCGTCCGCCGTCGCGATCACGAGCACGGAGCGCTTGAGGCCCTGGGGGCCGAGGTCGCGCTCGATGAACTCGCGCACCTCGCGCCCGCGCTCGCCCACCAGCCCGATGACGTTGACGTCGGCCTCGGTGCGTCGAGCGATCATCCCGAGCAGCGTGCTCTTGCCCACGCCGGAGCCGGAGAAGATGCCGACGCGCTGTCCCAGTCCGAGCGTCAGCATGCCGTCGATCACGCGCACGCCGGTGACGAGCGGCTCGGCGACGCGACGGCGTGCCAGCGGGTCGGGCGGCGCGCCGCGGCTCGGCGTCAAGCGCGTGGCGCCGAGGCTGCCGCGTCCGTCGATGGGGCGGCCGAGCGCATCCACCACGCGGCCCAGGAGCGTGGCGCCGACGGGGATCTCGAGGGGGCGGCCAAGCGCGAGCACCGGCGCGCCGGGCGCCACGCCGTCGGTGTCACCGAGGGGCGTGAGGAGGAGCCGCCCCTCGCGAAAGCCCACGACCTCGGCGAAGAGCGGGCCGCTCGCGGTGGCGATCTCGCAGAGCTCGCCGAGCGCGGCGTCGCGCGCGGTCGCCTCGATCACGAGCCCGACGACCTTGATCACCTTGCCACGCGGCACGAGCAGCGTCTCGCGCGTGAGCCGGCGCACGTCACGGATGGCGATCACGGATCGGCCTTCAAGAGCGCGAGCGCGCGCTCGAGCTGCTGCGGGATCCCGGCGGGCAGGAGCAGCGAGTCGGTGTCGATCACGCAGCCGCCGCGTCCGACGTCGGGCGAGGCCTCGAGGGCGACCGTGGCGCCGCCGATGACCTCGTCGAGACGCGCGCGATGACGCTCGATCGTGGCCACGTCGTCCGGATGCAGGCGAAGCCGGATCGACGTGGCGGGCAGCACCGCGGGCATGGCGTCGCGGATCACGTCGACGAGCCGCGCGGGGTCGAGGGCGAGCTCGCGCCCGAGCACCCGCTCGGCGATCGCGACCACGAGGTCGGGCACGCTCGTCTCCATGCGACGCACGAGGTCGCGCCGGGCCGTCTCCACGCGCGTCACGGCGTCGGCCAGCGCGGCGGCCACGCTGCGCAGGGCCGGACCCTCGCGCTCGACCACCGCGCGCATCCCCGCCTCCGTCCCGCGCTCTTCCGCGGTGGCCTGGATCTCGCGGGCCTGCGCGGTGGCGCGGGCGACGATGGCGCGCGCGATGCGCTGACCCTCGCGCAGGGCGTCACCCGCACCGTCCACCGGCGCGACGACCTCGCGTGGCGGCTGGGGACGGTGCTCCAGCTCGGGCAGCGCGAAGGGACGGACGCGCTCAGACAAGGACGTCTCCCGCCTCGCGACCCGTCGAGATGACGATCTCGCCCGCCTCCTCGAGCGCACGCACCGCGCGCACCACGCGCGCCTGGGCGTCCTCGACGTCCTTCAGTCGCACCGGGCCCAGGTACTCGATCTCCTGGCGCAGCAGCCCCTGCGCGCGCTCGGACAGGTTCGCGTAGATCTTGTTCACGACGGCGTCGGCGGCCGCCTTCATCGCGAGCGCGAGGTCCTTCTGCTCCACGTCCTTCAGCACGCGCTGCATGGCGCGGTCGTCGAGGCGCGCCAGGTCGTCGAAGAGGAACATGAGGCGGCGGATCTCCTCCGCGAGCTCGGGATTCTCGGGCTCGAGCGCCTCGAAGATCAGCTTCTCGGCGGAGCGGTCGATCCGGTTCAGGATCTTGGCCACCGCCTTCACGCCGCCCACCGTCGAGACGTCGCTGCCGAGGACGGACTCGAGGCGGCGCTCCAGCACCTGGTCGACCTGCTTGATGACCTCGGGGCTCGTCGTTTCCATGGTGGCGAGACGCTGCACGATGTCGCCGCGCATCTCGACGGGCAGGTTGGCGAGCACCAGCGCGGCGGCCTCGGGCTCGAGGTTGGCCAGGATGAGCGCGATGGTCTGCGGCTGCTCGCGACGGATGAAGTCGGCGAGCTGCTTGGGGTCGGCCTGGTGAATGGCCAGGAAGGGCGCGCGCTCGAAGTGGTCCTGCACCTTCCCGAGCACCTGATCGGCGCGCCCGGGGCCGAGCGCCTTGTGCAGCACCTCGCGCGCGTACGCGAAGCCGCCCTGCAGGATGTAGGAATGCGAGTGCGCGAGCTCGGCGAACTCGTCGAGCACGCTGTTCACGACGTCCTGGGGCAGGTCGCGCACCTTGGAGATCTCGACGGTGAGGTCCTCGATCTCGGCGTCGGTCAGCGTGCGCATGATCTTGGCCGACGCCTCCGCCCCGAGCGTGACGAGGAGGATCGCCGCCTTGCGCGTGCCGGTGAGGGCGGGCTGACCGGGAGCCATCGTCTAGGTCGTCACCCGCCGCTTGGCGATCCACGCGCGGAGGATCTGCGCGATCTCCTCGGGATGCTCGCGCGCGGCCGCGAGGACGCGCTCCTTCAGCACTTCCTTCTCGGGGAACTTCGTCTTGATCTCGAGCGGGATGACGGCGTCCGCCATGGCGGGCGCGCTCGCGATGGCGGCCGGGCCGCCGCCGGCGGCGACGGCCGCCGCGGTGGCGGCGGCCAGCTGCGCCCCTCCGTCG
>JBKPPN010000448.1:0-12280 GCA_046733575.1 Candidatus Methylomirabilota bacterium
ACCAAGCTGCGCCCGGTGGGCGGATTCTGCGCCGAGACCGCGGGCGCCTTCACGCTGATCGGAACCGCCATGGCCGGTATCCCGGTCAGCACCACGCACACCATCACCGGGTCGATCCTGGGCGTGGGCTCGCTGCAGCGCTTCTCCGCGGTGCGCTGGGGCGTGGCGGGCAACATCGTGTGGGCCTGGATCGTGACGATCCCCGCCTCGGCGGCCGTCGCCGCGCTCTGCTGGCTGGTGCTCCGTCTGATCGGGGTGTGATCGCCGTCGGCACGTCCATCGCGCGCCGGCGACGTCAGCCGCTCGCGGCGCGGGGAAACGTCTCGCGGTAGAGCGCCACGGCCGCGCGGATGACGCGCTCGGCCTGGGCGCGCCCCTCCAGCGCCTCGACGTTCACGACCTTCTGCTCGAGGACCTTGTAGTCGAGGAAGAAGCGCTGGAGCTCCTTGAGGCGGTGCGGCGGCAACTCGGCGATGTCGGTGTAGTGCGCGTACTCCGGGTCGTCGACGTGGACGGCGATGATCTTGTCGTCCTGCCCCTTCTCGTCGCGCATGGTGATGACCCCGACGGCGCGGGCGCGCAGCACGCAGAGCGGCACGACGGGCTCCTGTCCGAGCACCAGCACGTCGAGTGGATCGCCGTCGTCGCAGAACGTGCGCGGCAGGAAGCCGTAGTTGGCGGGATAGTGCACGGCGCTGTGGAGCACGCGGTCGAGCCACAGGAGCCCCGTGCGCTTGTCGAGCTCGTACTTCACCTTGGAGCCCTTGGGGATCTCGATCACGGCGCGGAAGCGGCGCTCGCGCCCCTCGTCGTCGGGGTCCGACGTGTCGACCTCGGGATCGACGTCGTGCCAGGGGTGCATGCCGCCTCCGTGCCGTCGCGGTAAGATGCTCGCGTGACTCACGATTCTACGCCGCGGCCCGCCGTGCTCGTCATGTGCGGGATGCCGACGTCGGGCAAGACCACCACCGCGGGCCGCATCCACGCCTCGGCGGGCGGCGTGCTCGTCCGGAGCTGTGACGTCTTCGTCGACCTCGGCATCGACGTCCCGGCCTGGGTCGCGCGTACCCACGGGTTCACCCGCGACGTCGAGAGATTCCAGGAGCTGCGCGTGGCCGCCTACGTCGAGATGTCCCGCCGAATCACCGCGGCCTTGGCGAGCGACGCACGCCTCGTGATCGTGGACGCCGTGCACGGCGCGCGCGCCTCGCGCGACGGCGTGTACGCGCTGGCCACGCGCTTCGGCGCCGCGCCGGTGCTCGTGTGGTGTCGCTGCGACGACTTCGAGGAAGTGACCCGGCGCTTCGCCGCGCGCCGCGGTCGCGAGCACGTTCCCGAGCACGAGGCGAGCGATCTCTCCGTCTACAAGAACATCAGCGACCACTGGCAGGACCCGGGGCACGACCGTCTCGCCGACGGCAGGGCCGTTCCCACCGTCGTCTACGACACGCTCCGCGAGCGACTCGTCCTGCCCGACGAACCGGCCGACGTCGTGGCGCTCATCCGCGACGCGCTCGATACCGCGAGGGTCGTGCCGAGTCTCAGCGTCGCGCCTTGACCTGGCTGTCGTCGGCATCGAGGGGCAGCCGGAAGAGCCGCGCGGCATTGCCGGTGCCAATGGCCTCTGCGTCCGCGGGCGGAAGCGCCGCCAGCGTCTCGATCGAGCGTGCGAGGGGAACCCACACCGGCGGCTGGTCCGTGCCGAAGAGCACGCGGTCGGGGCCGAGCGTGTCGACGAGCAGCGCGAGCGCCCGCGGCGACCACGTGTTGCTGTCGGCGTGGAAGCGACGCAGGTACGTCGAGGGCGGCGTCGTCAGCACGTCGACGCCGCGCCAGCGGCCCTCGGCACGATAGTCCTGCCAGGCCGCATCCAGCCGTCCCGCCACGTACGGCAGCACACCCGCGCCATGGGCGAGCAGCAGCTCGAGACGCGGATGACGGTCGAGCGTCCCCGTCAGGATGAGTCGTGTCGCGCACACCGACGTCTGAGCCGGCCGTCCGATCATGAGCGACATGACGAAGTCGGCGTAGTGCTCGGCGGCCGGGAGATCGCGGGTGGGATGGATGAAGAGCGGCGCGCCGAGGCGGGCCGAGGTCGCGAGCAGCGGCGCCGCAGCGGGGTCGTCGAGATACCGCGGTCCGTCCGACGGCGCCACGAGCGCGCCGGAGAGACCGAGCTCGGTCGTCATCCGCTCGAGCTCGCGCGCGGCCTCGTCGCCGTCGAACGGATCCACCGAGCCCAGGCCGAAGAAGCGCCGGGGATGACGCGCGACCAGGCGCGCCAGCTCGTCGTTAAAGAGCCGCGCGCGATCGCGCGCGGTCCACGTCGGCAGCGCCTCCGCGGCGACCTCCATGTAGAACGAGTCCGAGATCAGCGCGTGGGTCACGCCGTGCGCCTCGTGCGCGGCGAGGAGGCGGGCGAGCACGCGGCGCTCCGCGGTGACGTAGCGCGGGCTGTCACCGTCGGGAAACCGGCGCAGCACCGCGTCGGGCAGGACGTGGGCGTGACAGTCGATGAGCGTGGAGGAGTCCTACCCGTCCTTCGCGTGCTCGCGGAGCACGTACTTCTGGATCTTCCCCGTCGACGTCTTCGGCAGCGGGCCGAAGACGACCCGGCGCGGGACCTTGTAGCGGGCGAGGTGCTCGCGGCACCAGTCCAGGATGTCGGCCTCGCTCACGGGAGTCGCCACGGGCTTCAGATCGACGAAGGCGCAGGGCGTCTCGCCCCACTTCTCGTCAGGGCTCGCGACCACCGCGGCTTCCATCACCGCGGGATGGCGATAGAGCACTTCTTCCACCTCCAGCGAGGAGATGTTCTCGCCGCCCGAGATGATGATGTCCTTCGAGCGGTCCTTGATCTCGACGTAGCCGTCGGGATGCCAGACGGCGAGGTCGCCCGTGTGGAACCAGCCGCCGCGGAACGCCTCGTCCGTGGCGGTGGGGTTGGCGAGATAGCCCTTCATCACGGTGTTGCCGCGCAGCATGATCTCGCCCATCGTGCGCCCGTCCCGCGGCACCGGCGTCATCGTGACGGCATCGGCCACCATCGCGTCCTCGAGGGTCGGGTAGCGCACGCCCTGCCGCGCCATGAGCGCGGCGCGCTCGCGGCGATCGAGTGCATCCCACTCGTCCTGCCACGCGCAGAGCGTGGCGGGACCGAACACCTCGGTGAGCCCGTAGAGGTGGGTCACGCGGAATCCCATCGCCTCCATGGCCTCGATCACCGCGGAGGGCGGGGCCGCGCCGCCCGTGCCGATGTCGACGGTGTGATCGAATCGGCGCTTGACCTCGGCGGGGGCGTGGACGAGCGTGTTCATCACGATGGGGGCGCCGCACATGTGCGTCACGCGATGACGGTCGATGGCGGGAAAGATGAGCGCGGGGTCGACCCGGCGCAGGCACACGTGCGTGGCGCCCACCGCGGTGACCGCCCATGTGTAGGTCCAGCCGTTGCAGTGGAACATGGGCAGCGTCCAGAGATAGACCGACCGCGGCGTGAGCCCGAAGGCGAGCGCGTTGCCGAGCGCGTTCAGGTAGGCGCCGCGATGGTGATAGACGACGCCCTTGGGATTGCCCGTCGTCCCCGAGGTGTAGAGCAGCGCGATGGCCTGCCACTCCTCGCGAGGCTCGCCGCGCGCGAACTCGGGCTCGCCCTGGGCGAGCAGCGCCTCGTAGTCGAGGAGCCCGAGGCGCGCGCCGTTGCGGTCGCCGAGCGGGTCGTCGATGTCGACCACGTCGATGGAGCGATTCAGCCGGTCCAGCGCCTCGCCGACAGTGGGGGCGAACTCGCGGTCGGTGATCAGCAGCTTGGCGCGTCCGTGCTCCAGGATGAACGCGATCGTGCGCGCGTCCAGCCGGTAGTTGAGCGCGTTGAGGACGCCGCCCGTCATCGGCACCCCGTAGTGCGCCTCCAGCATCGCGGGGACGTTGGGCGCCATGAGCGCCACCGTGTCGCCCGGGCCGATCCCGCGACGCACGAGTGCGGAGGCGAGCCGTCGACATCGCGTGGCAAATTCGGCGTAGCTGTACACGCGGTCGCCGTGGACGACGGCGGCCTTGGTGGGATAGACGTCGGCGGCGCGGTCGAGGAACGAGAGCGGCGTGAGGGGCGCGAAGTTCGCCGCGCCGCGCGGCATGCCGGTCTCGAATGGATTCGTCACGCCGGCCTCACGGCCGCGGTCGCTCGCCGACGAGGACCACGACGCCTCGGCGCCTGCATGGCCGTGGGTCGAGCACGAGCCCGAGGGTGCCGTCGGCGATGTGGAGCGCAAGGACTGCGCGAAACACCGTCACGCCGAGGAGTGTAAGGCACTGTCGAGGCGGACGGTATACTGGGACTGTGCCCGAAGCGCGCAGATATCAGCTGCAGAACGATGCGGCGAATCGACTGATCTCGGAGCTGCTCGACGTCGAAGGGGTCGCGCCCGAAGCCCGCGGCTTCTACCAGCAGATGCTCACCACCGTCCTGAAGCTGCACGAGGACGGCGCCACGTCGGGAAATCTCAAGGTCACCAACACCGAGCTCAAGGAGCTCCGCTACGCCTACAAGGTCTTCGCCCCGTACCGCGACACGCGCAAGGTGACGGTGTTCGGCTCGGCGCGCACCCCGCACACGGAGCGGACGGCGGAGGCGGCGCGTCACTTCGGCCGCCGCATGGTGGACGAGGGGTGGATGGTCATCACGGGTGCGGGCGCCGGCATCATGGGAGCGGCGCAGGAAGGGGCAGGGGGCGAGCAGAGCTTCGGTCTCAACATCCGCCTCCCATGGGAACAGGACGCGAATCCCTGGATCGCCTCGGATCCCAAGCTCATCACGTTCAAGTATTTCTTCACCCGCAAGCTGTTCCTCGTGAAGGAGGCGCACGCGGTCGCGCTCTTCCCGGGCGGCTTCGGCACGATGGACGAGGGCTTCGAGCTGCTGACGCTGATGCAGACGGGCAAGGCCACGGTCGTCCCCGTCGTGCTGATGGAGGTCGGCCCGCGGCCGTACTGGCGACGGTGGGACGCCTTCGTCCGCGAGGTCCTCGCTGCCGAGCGGCTCATCGACGAGGAGGACTGCGCGCTCTATCGCATCGTCGATTCCGAGGACGCCGCGGTGGCGGAGATCAAGCAGTTCTATCGCGTGTTCCACTCCGCGCGCATCGCGGGCGACCATCTGGTCTTCCGGCTCCAGCATCCGCTCCCGGAGTCCGGGATGCAGGAGCTCCAGCGCCGCTTCGACGACATCCTGAAGGGCCCCGCCGAGCAGGCGCCCGGCCCCGTCGAGCGCGAGCTGAACGAGTATCCGAACCTGCCCCGCCTGGTGCTGCCCTTCAACCGCAACTCCTACGCCCGTCTCCGGAAGCTCATCGACTTCGTGAACACGCTCGAGTGACTGCCGAGCCGACGCCGGCCAGACCGTCCGTGCTCTACGACGTGACGGACGGCGTGTGCACGCTGACGCTGAACCGTCCCGAGCGCCTCAACGCCGTCGACACCGCGATGCTGGACGCGCTCATCGCGGCCCTCGATCGTGCCGACGCGGACGACCACGTCCGCGCCGTCGTCGTGACCGGCGCGGGCCGCGCCTTCTGCGCGGGTGCGGACCTCGCCGCGGGCGGCGCCGCCTTCGATCGCGCGGGGACGAGCGCGGAGGATCATCGCGACGGCGGCGGCCGCGTCGCGCTGCGCCTCTTCGACCTGAAGAAGCCGGTGATCGCGGCCATCAACGGCGCCGCGGTGGGCTTCGGCGCGACGATGACGCTGCCCATGGACGTGCGCATCGCGGCCAGCACCGCGCGGATCGGCTTCGTCTTCGCCCGTCGCGGCGTGGTGCCCGAGGCGTGCAGCACCTGGTTCCTGCCGCGCGTGGTCGGCATCAGCCAGGCGGCGGAGTGGATCTACACGGGCCGTGTGTTCGACGCCGAGGAGGCTCGCGCGGGTGGTCTCGTGAGTCGCGTGGTCGCGCCGGAGGACCTCGCGGCCACCGCGCGGGCCCTCGCCCTCGAGATCGCGCGCAACACGTCGGCGATCTCCGTCGCGCTCGCGCGCCAGATGCTGTGGAAGCTGCTCGGCGCCGACCACCCGATGGCCGCGCACCGCCTGGACTCTCTCGGCATGTGGTGGACCGGCCGCTCCCCCGACGCCCGCGAGGGCGTGACGTCCTTCCTCGAGAAGCGCCCGCCCCAGTTCACCGGCCGCGCCAGCACGGACATGCCGCCGTTCTATCCGTGGTGGCAGCCGCAGTGACGCGGCCGGCACGCTGAGGGTTCGTCCACATATCTCGAGGGGCGATGCGGCTCCGCGCGCCGTCTCCGAGCCGTCAACGGGGGCCCGTCGAGGCTCCCCGGTGCTTCACTCGGGCTCGGGGCGCTCCTCGAAGTACTGACATTCAGCGCAGACCCACGTGCGGCGGACTTGCTTCGTCACGCCGTCGCCTCGAAGCGTCCAGGGGATGAGCGCGCGGCGACCGCAGCGCGGACACGGCTGGGTGTCGGCGCCGGGCGGAACCTGGGAGGGAAGCCACGGGATCTTCGCCGGCATCGCGCGCATGATAGCACCCGTGCGTGAAGCGGCGGACGTCGGCGCAGGTACAATGACGGCGTGAGACGGTTCCGCGTCGGCCTCGGGCAGATCAATCCCACCGTCGGTGACTTCGACGGCAACGTGAAGAAGATCCTGGCCGGCATCGCGCGCGCGCGCGCGCAGGGATGTGCGCTCGTGGCGTTTCCCGAGCTCGCCATTCCCGGCTATCCGCCGGAGGATCTCGTCTTCAAGCCGGCCTTCATCGAGGCGAACCTGCGTGCGCTGGCGGACATCGAGCGCGCCTCGCGCGGGCTGACCGTGGTGGTCGGCTTCATCGATCGGCGCGACGACATCTTCAACTCCGCCGCGGTGCTCCACGACGGCGTGCGCGCCGGCGTCTACGACAAGCAGTACTTGCCCAACTACGGCGTGTTCGACGAGAACCGCTACTTCCAGGCGGGCAAGGAGGCGCCCGTCTGGCAGATCGGCGACGTGACCCTCGCCGTGAACATCTGCGAGGACATCTGGTATCCGACCGGGCCCACCACGCTGCAGGCGTTCTCGGGCGCGGAGCTCATCGTCACCATCAACGCCTCGCCGTATCACGCCGGGAAGGCCCGCTTCCGCGAGCGCATGGTCATGACGCGCGCGGCCGACGACGTGGTGTGCGTCGCCTTCGTCAACACCGTGGGCGGCCAGGACGAGCTGGTGTTCGACGGTGGCAGCGTGATCGTCGACGAGCGTGGCGACCGCGTGGCCGCGGGCAAGCAGTTCGAGGAAGACTTCGTGGTGGCCGACCTCGACCTGGACGGCGTGTTCCGCGCCCGTCTGCACGACTCGCGGCGACGCAAGGAGAAGCTGGGCGTCGAGCAGCCGTCGCGTCGGGTCGTGCTGCCCGTCGTGGCGCCGCCGGTGACCACGACGTTGCCCGCGCCGGCGTCCGTGACGCCGCTTCCCCACGTGGCCGAGGTCTTCCAGGCTCTCGTGCTCGGCACGCGGGACTACGTCCGCAAGAACGGCTTCCGCCACGTCGTCATCGGCCTGTCCGGTGGCATCGACTCCTCCCTGGTGGCCGCCGTGGCCGTGGAGGCGCTCGACAAGGAGAACGTGAGCGGGGTGACCATGCCGTCGCCGTACTCGTCGACGGGCACGCGGAGCGACGCCGAGACCCTCGCGCGCAATCTGGGCATCGAGTTCCAGACCCTCGCCATCACCGACGTCTTCGACGCGTACAAGCGCACGCTGGCCCCGCCGTTCAAGGGCCGGGCGGAGGACGTCGCGGAGGAGAACCTGCAGGCCCGGATCCGCGGCAATCTCCTGATGGCGCTCTCCAATAAATTCGGCTGGCTCGTGCTGACCACGGGCAACAAGAGCGAGTACGCCGTCGGCTACACCACGCTCTACGGCGACATGGCGGGCGGCTTCGCCGTGATCAAGGACGTGCCCAAGACGCTCGTCTACGACGTCTCGCGGCACGTCAACGAGCGCGCCGGGCGTGAGGTCATCCCCGAGAGCGTGTTCACGCGCGCGCCGTCCGCCGAGCTCCGTCCCGACCAGACGGACCAGGACACGCTGCCGCCCTACGAGGTCCTCGACGCCATCCTGCATGCCTACGTCGAGGAAGACCGCGGCGTGGACGACATCATCGCGCTCGGGCAGGACGAGAAGACGGTGCGGCGCGTGGTGGCCATGATCAACCAGAACGAGTACAAGCGCCGGCAGGGCCCGATCGGGGTGAAGATCACGCCGCGTGCGTTCGGGCGCGACTGGCGCCTGCCCATCGTCAACCGCTTCCGCGAGAAGTAGCCCCTTCCACCCGTCAGGCGTCGTCGCGCGCGCCCGCCGCGACGTGCTCCGTCTGCAGGGTGTGCAGGCGCCGGTACAGACCGTCCCGCGCCACCAGCTCGTCGTGCGTGCCCGTCTCCACGATCCGCCCCTCGTGCACGACGACGATGCGATCCGCGCGCCGCACGGTGGACAGCCGGTGGGCGATCACGAGCACGGTCCTGTGCTGCATGAGCTCGGCGAGGGCGTGCTGCACGTGCATCTCGCTCTCGGCGTCGAGCTCGGACGTCGCCTCGTCCAGGATGAGGATGGGCGGATCCTTGAGGAACGCGCGCGCGATGGCGATCCGCTGGCGCTGGCCGCCGGATAGCCGCACGCCGCGCTGGCCCACCAGCGTCGCGTAGCCGTCGGGACAGGCGCGGACGAACTCGTCGGCGTGCGCGTGACGGGCCGCGCGCTCGATGTCGTCCACCGTCGCGTCCGGCCGGCCGTAGGCGATGTTGGCGCCGATGGTCTCGCTGAAGAGCACGGTCTCCTGCGTGACCACGCCGATCTGAGCCCGCAGTGATGCCTGAGTGACGTCGCGCAGGTCGTGACCGTCGATGGTGATGCGGCCGGCCGTCACGTCGTGGAAGCGGGGGAGCAGATCCATGAGCGTCGACTTCCCCGCGCCGCTCATGCCGACGAAGGCCACCACGTGTCCGTGCGGAATGGTGAGGGACACGTCGCGCAGCGTGGGCGCGTCGGCGTCCGCGTACGTGAACGTCACGCGCTCGAAGCGGATCGCCTCGCGGAATGTCGTGAGGGTGACGGCGCCGGGGCGGTCAATGATGGCGGGCGCGCGGTCGAGGATCTCGAACACGCGCTCCACGGCGGGGGCGGCCTGCTGCACGGTGTTGAGGAGCCGGGCGAGCCGGCGCACCGGCCCGTAGAGCATGAGGAGGGCCGCAGTGAACGAGAAGAACGCGCCCGGGCTCATGGCCCCGGCGATCACGCGCGAGCCCCCGTACCACAGCGCGGCCATGACGCCCAGCGCGCCCAGGAGCTCCATGAGGGGCTCGGTGACCTCGTCGGCGCGCACGTTCTTGAGCTGCAGATCGAGCAGGCGCGCGTTCACGTCGTCGAAGCGGCGCTGCTCGTGGGCCTCGCGCCCGAAGGCCTTGACGATCTTGGTGGCGCCGAGCGACTCCTGCAGCACCACGGTGAGCTGGGCGACGCGCTCCTGCGCGCGCGCGTTGATCCGGTACAGCCGCCGGCCGATGCGCCGCACCATCACCGCGATGAGCGGAAAAGCGAGCAGCGCGATGAGCGCGAGCACCGGCTCCTGCATCAGCATCACCGTGCAGAGGGCGATCACGGTGGCGACCTGACGGACGAACATGACGAGCACGACCGACGACACCCGCGTGAGCCGCCCGATGTCGTTCATCATCCGCGAGAGCAGGTCGGCCGAGTGTCCGCCCGAGAAGAACGCGAGCGGCATGTCCAGGATGTGGCGGTAGAGATCGCGCCGGAGCGCGGCGATGACGCGCTCGCCCACCGCCACCATGAGGTACGACTGCAGGTAGCGTGCGACGCCCTTGACGGCCGTCACCCCGAGGAGGGCCACGGGCACCAGCGTGAGGAGGGTGAGGTCGTGACGCACGAAGATGCCGTCCAGGGCCGGCTTGACGAGATACGCCGTCGCGCCGTCGCCCGCCGCCACGACCACGGCGAGGACACTGCCCGTGAGGAGGGCCGGCCAGTAGGCTCTGAGGTAGGGAAGGAGCCGCCGGTAGACCGCGACGGGCCCGCGCATCGACGGTGGCACGCGCCTCACGCGCGCGCGAGCAACCTCCGGTAGAGCGCCTCGGTGCGCTCGACCTTGGCGCGCGTGGAGAACGTGCGCTCGACGTGGGCCCGTCCCGCGCGTCCCATGGCCTGGGCGAGCGCGGGATCGCCGGCGACCGTGAGGATGGCGTCCGCGAGGGCGGCGGGATCGCGCGGGGGCACGAGCAGTCCCGTCTCACCGTGCCGGACGAGCTCGGGATTGCCCTCGAGGGCCGTCCCGATCACGGGCGTGCCGACCGCGAGCGACTCGCGCAGCGTGCCCGTGAGCCCGAGGCCCGCGTAGGACGCGTCGACGGTGAGGTCGCTCGCGGCGAGGATCTCGGGCACGTCCTCGCGCATGTGGAAGACGGACACCACCGTGGCGACGCCGCGCGCCTCCGCGCGCTCGCGCAGCAGCGCCGCCTTCGCGTGGTTGGCGCCGACGAAGAGCAGCCGCGCACGGGGCAGGCGCGGGGCCAGCTTCGCCATGGCGTCGAGGACGTCGTCGTTGCCCTTCCACGAGCGGATGCCGATCTGCGTGATCAGGAAGTGCTCGGGCGAGAGCCCGAGCTCACCACGGATCCGCGCGCCGTCCACGCCGGGATGGAAGCGATCCGTGTCGGTGCCGGAGTAGATGACCTCGATCCTGTCCGCGCGCACGCCCTGGCTCACCAGGCCGCGCTTGATCGACTCGCACACCGCCACGATCGCGGCCACGCGGCGCGTGGTGTAGCCGAGGCGGTTGAACGCGTCGAGGGGGAAGCTCACGCCGCGATTAAGGACGAGGACCGGGATCTTGACGAACAGCCCGGCCAGCATGGCCAGCGTCCGCGCCTTGCCCTTCTGCGCGTGCACGACCTGGATGCGACGTCGCTTCAGGATGCGGACGAGCGGGCGGACGGAGCGGAGGTCGACCTCCGAGCGCATGGGCAGCGCCTGGTACGCGATGCCGGCGTCACGGCACTTCTGCGCCCACACGTCGCTCGGACGCGTGGCCACGACGACCTCGTGCCCGCGCGCGTGCAGTCCCCACGCGAGCTCGCGGAGCTGGATGGCGGCGCCCGTGAAGTAATCCTGCTTGGGATAGAGCTGGAGGATGCGGAGCGGCGATTCCCCGGGTGAGGCGCTCGCCATCAGCGCCCGAAGAAGGCGCGCACGGCGGCGATGACGGCGTCGATCTCGGCGTCGGTGTGCGTCGCCGACATGGGCAGCGACAGGATCTCGCCCACGAGACGCTCGGTGCGCGGCAGGGCTGCGGGCGAGAGGTGTCGCACGGCCGCTTGCTGGTGCGTCGGCACGGGATAGTGCACGCCGGTCTGCACGCCGCGGTCGGCAAGGAACTTCGCGAGCTCGTCGCGTCGCTCCGTCCGGATCACGTAGAGGTGGTACACGTGGCGCCCGCCCTCGCGCTCGCGCGGGCGCTCCACGGGCAGGTCGGCCAGCCCCGCGTCGTAGCGACGCGCGATCGCGCGCCGGTGATCGTTCATCACGTCGAGCCGGCGCAGCAGCACGCGCGCGGCGGCGGCCTGGAGCTCGTTGAAGCGGAGGTTGAAGCCGACCTCGGCGTGGAGATCCTTGCTGAGGCGCCCGTGATCGCGCAGCTGCCGGCAGCGTGCCGCGATCGCGTCGTCGCTCGTGACGACGCAGCCGCCGTCGCCCATGACGGGCAAGTTCTTGGACGGGTAGAACGAGTACACGCCCACGCGCCCGAAGCTGCCCACCCGGCCGCCCCGCCACGTGGCGCCCTGCGCCTGCGCACAGTCCTCGAGGACCCACAGGTTGTGACGTCGCGCGAGCGCCTGCACGCCGGGGAGGTCGACGGGCTGACCGTAGAGATGGACGGGCACGATGCCGACCGTGCGCGACGTCACGCGCGCGGCGGCGTCCGCCACGTCGATCGTGTAGTGCTCGTCGGCGTCGACGAAGACGGGCGTGGCGCTCGCGAAGCAGATCGCCTCGATGGTCGGGAAGGCGGTGTGCGAGGGCACCAGCACCTCGTCGCCCGGCTTCACGTCGAGCGCGCGCATCGCGAGCCAGAGCCCTGCCGTGGCGGAATTCGTGAGGACCGCGTGCGTCGTGCCGGTGTCGCGGGCGAGGTCGGCCTCGAAGGCCCGACACTCCGGCCCGAGGATGTACTGACGAGCGTCGACGGCGGCCAGCACCGCCTTTCGCATCTCGTCGT
>JBKPPN010000449.1:0-12393 GCA_046733575.1 Candidatus Methylomirabilota bacterium
AGGTCGTGGTGGTCACGGGCGGCGTGGCCGCGGCGTTCGCGGCGCGCGAGGGCGACGTGCGACGCGCCGCGGGCGAGCACGCGTTCGCGCGAGCGCTGGCGGCCACCCGGCTGGTGATCGTCCCGGGCGACAAGGGGGTCACGATGCGAGGCGCGGCGGCGCTCGTAATGGTGGAGCGCGGAGCGGCAGGACACGGTACGCTCAGTACAGGGAGGGGACGATGAACGAATCGCTGAGGTCGTTCGACGGGCTGGCGGGATCGCGAGCGGCGGAACGGGTCAGCGCATTTCTGCGGGCCGTCTACGGCTGGATGGCGGTGGGGCTGGGAGCCACCGCGCTGATGGCGTTCTTCGTGGCGAGCTCGCCCACGCTCATCAACATCTTCGTGGCCAACCGGCTCGTGTTCTTCGCGCTGGTCATCGGCGAGCTGGGGCTGGTGTTCTACCTCTCCGCCCGCGTCGATCGCGTCGCCCCCGGCACCGCGTCGGGGCTGTTCCTGCTCTACTCGGCACTCAACGGCATCACGCTGTCCGTGATCCTGCTCGCCTACACCGGCGAGTCGATCGCCACGACGTTCGTCGTGACCGCGGGGATGTTCGGCGCCGTCGCCCTGTTCGGATCGGTCACCCGTCGCAGCCTGGCCGGCGTCGGTCAGTTCATGATGATGGGTCTCTTCGGCCTCATCCTGGCCTCGATCGTGGGGATCTTCTGGCACAACGACGCGCTGCAGTTCCTGATCTCCGTCGTGGGCGTCATCGTCTTCACCGGCCTCACCGCGTGGGACGCCCAGCGCCTGAAGCAGATGGGCGCTGCCCTCCCCGACGGCCAGACCGGCGCCTACGCCGTCGTCGGCGCGCTCTCTCTCTACCTCAACTTCATCAACCTGTTCCTGATCCTCCTGCGCTTCACCGGCACGCGCCGCGAGTAACGCGCCGAGCCGGTCGTCGCAGCAGGTCGCGTGATCCGGGTGGGCGATCCGACGACCACCCGACACGCGACATCGCGGCACGCTCCGCGCAGACGGGGCCCGCGTGCTCGACCCGAGATCACAGCTTCCGGGACGGCCGGGTCACGAGAGCGGCGTCGAGGATCCTGGGCAGCTTGCTGGGCGCCGACCCGCCGGCGAGGCGGGCCACGATCTCGCCTTTCTTGTCCACGACCACCGTATACGGTGTCCCCGTCATGCCGAATCGGTTGCCGACGTTGAGCTTCGGATCGAGCGCGACGGCATACGTGACGGAGTGCGAGCGCACGAAGCGACGGACGTCGGCGGGCGTGTCCTGGACCTGGAACGCGATGACCTCGACGCCGCGGTCGCGGTAGCGGGTGGCGAGGCGAGACAGGGCGTCCGACTCCGTGCCGCACGGCTTGCACCACGACGCCTGGAAGCGCACGACGAGCACCTTCTTGCCCAGGAGATCGCGCGAGTCGATCGTCTTGCCGGAGTCGAGCAGGACCGCGCGGAATGGGGGCGCCACGGGCGCCGCGTGCGCGTGCGCCACCACCGCGGCGACGATGACGATCGAGACGAGGCCGAGCGCGGCACGTCGGCGCATGCGGGTATGATAGCCGCCGGCTCTCGGACCGACACGGTAGAATAGCCCGCGTGAACGACCTCGAAGCCGCGCTGCGACGAGTGGTCGAGGGCGACGTCCGGTTCGACGCCGGCACCCGGCTCCTCTACTCCACCGACGCATCGATGTACCAGGTCGAGCCGATCGGCGTCGTCATCCCCCGTCACGCCGACGACGTCCAGGCCGCCCTCGAGGTCGCGAAGCAGCACGGGGCGCCGCTCCTTCCCCGCGGCGGCGGCACCTCGCTCACGGGCCAGACCGTGAACCACGCCGTCGTGCTCGACTGCTCCCGCCACCTGCGCAACGTGCTCGAGGTGAACACCGAGGAGCTCTGGGCCCGGGTACAGCCGGGCCTCGTGCAGGACGAGCTGAACCACCACGTGCGTTCGTCCGGGCTGCTCTTCGGCCCCGACACGTCGACGTCGAACCGCGCCACGCTCGGCGGGATGCTGGGCAACAACTCCGGCGGCTCGCACTCCATCGCTTACGGGCTCACCGTGGAGCACGTGATCGAGATCACCGCGCTCCTGGCCGACGGCACGCGCGCCGTCTTCAAGGACGTGAGTCCCGACGAGTTCGACGCGAAGATGCGCCTGCCCGGCCGCGAGGGCACGATCTACCGCGAGGTCGCTGCCATTCGCGATCTGTACGCGGACGAGATCGCGTCGCGCTATCCGCCGCACTGGCGGCGTGTGATGGGCTACAACCTGAACGAGCTGCTGAAGCCGGGCCCGCTCAACATGGCGCGGCTTGTCGTCGGCTCGGAAGGCACGCTGGTCACGATCCTCGAGGCCAAGCTGCGGCTCGTGCGCCGGCCGAAGAAGACCGCGCTCGACGTCGTCCACTACCGGACGATCCAGGAAGCGCTCGAGTCGTCGGAGTCGATCCTCGAGACCCGGCCGTACGCCGTCGAGCTGACCGACAAGATGATCCTCGACCTCGCGCGCGCCAACCTGGAGCACAGCAAGCGCATGGGCTTCGTGGAGGGCGATCCCGGCGCCATCATGATCGTGGAGTACGCGGGCGACACCGACGCCGAGGTCAAGGCCAAGGTGGAGACGCTCGAGGCCAAGCGCATGCGCGAGCGCTGGGGCTACGCGGCGCACCTCGCGTTCGAGCCGGCCGCGCAGCAGTCGATCTGGAAGCTCCGCAAGGCGGGCCTCGGGCTCATCTTCGGGCTCAAGGGCGAGAAGAAGCCGATCGCGTTCGTGGAGGACACGGCCGTCGACCCCAAACACCTCAAGGACTTCGTGCCGCGCTTCCGGGAGATCTTCGCCAAGCACGACGTCGACGGCGCGTACTACGGCCACTGCTCGGTGGGCTGCCTGCACATCCGTCCCGCCATCAACCTCAAGACGCCACGCGGGCTCGAGCAGGTGCGCGAGATCGCGGACGAGATCGCGGATCTCGTGCTCGAGTTCCACGGCACCATCTCCAGCGAGCACGGCGACGGCCGCGCGCGCAGCCCCATGCTGGAGCGGATGTTCGGGCCGATCATGATGGAGGCGTTCCGCCGCTTCAAGCGCGCCTTCGATCCCGAGAACCGGATGAACCCGGGCAACATCGTGGCCAGCCCGCCCATCACCGAGCACCTGCGCTACGGCACGGAGTACCGCACGCGCGAGCCGCTGACCCTGCTCGATTTTTCCGAGCAGGGCGGCTTCGCACCGGCCGTCGAGATGTGCAACGGCGTCGGTGAGTGCCGCAAGACGCTCGAGGGGACCATGTGCCCCTCGTACATGATCACGCGTGACGAGGAGCACTCCACGCGGGGACGCGCCAACGCACTGCGCGCGGCGCTCTCCGGCAAGACCGACTTCACGGGGAAGCGCCTGTACGAGGTGATGGATCTCTGTCTCGAGTGCAAGGGCTGCAAGGCCGAGTGCCCGTCGAACGTCGACATGGCCAAGATGAAGTACGAGTTCCTCCACCACTACTACCGGGCGCACGGCCTGCCCCTGCGCAACCGGCTCTTCGGTCGCATCGCTCGGCTCAACGCGATGGGCGCAAGGATGCCGGCGCTGGCGAACTTCATGTCGAACCTGGCGCCCACGCGGGCGCTGCTGGAAGCGTTCGCCGGCATCGACCGGCGACGCCCTCTGCCCGCGTTCGCGCGTCAGACCTTCACGGACTGGTTCGCGCGGCGGCCCGCGCCGGCGTCGTCGGCGCCGCGTGGTGACGTCGTGCTCTTCCACGACACGTTCGTCACGTACAACGCGCCCGCCATCGGGCAGGCGGCCGTGCGCGTGCTCGAGCGCGCCGGCTATCGGGTGGTGCTGGTGGATCGCAAGTGCTGCGGGCGACCGCTCATCTCGAAGGGCATGCTCGAGGAGGCGCGCGAGCACGCACGGTGGAACGTCGCGCAGCTGGCGCCGTACGCGGCGCGCGGCGTGGCCATCGTCGGCCTCGAGCCGTCGTGCCTGCTCACGCTCCGGGACGAGACGGTCGACCTCGTCCGCACGGACGAGGCGCGCGCCGTCGCGTCGCAGAGCCTGCTCCTCGAGCAGTTTTTGCTGCGCGAGCGCGCGCAGGGACTCGACCTCGCGTTCTCCGCGCACGGACGGAAGGCGCTCCTTCACGGCCACTGCCATCAGAAGGCGCTCGTGGGGACCGCGCCGACCGTCGCGGCGCTGCGCTGGGCGGGGTACGAGGTGGCGGAGGTCGACTCCGGGTGCTGCGGCATGGCGGGGTCGTTCGGGTTCGAGCGCGAGCACTACGATCTCTCCGTCGCGCTCGGCAATCGTCGACTCGCGCCCGCGGTGAAAGCGGCCGGAGCGGAGACGGACGTCGTCGCGCCCGGCGTGTCGTGTCGTCAGCAGATCGAGCACCTCACGGGACGCCGCGCGCGGCATCCCGCCGAAGTCCTCGCCGACGCGCTCGCGCCCTGATCTCGCTACTCACCGCCCTCGTCGTCCTCGGGGCGGCGTTCATCAAGGGCTTCATCGCCTTCGGATTTCCCACCGTCGCCACGCCGATCCTGACGCTGTTCCTCGACATCAAGAAGGCCGTCGTCCTGCTGATCCTGCCCAACATCGTGATGGACGCGCTGCAGTTCCGCCGCGTCGGCACGCCGTGGGCGATGGTGCGGCGCATGGGCCCGCTGCTGGCGTTCGGCGGCGTCGGGATGGTGGTGGGCACGCGGCTGCTCGTCTGGCTGCCGCCGCGGACGACGACGCTGATCCTGGGACTGTTCGTGCTCGGTTTCGTCGCGCTCGCGCTCTCTCGGGTCAACCCGCGTGTCGCGCCGACCCATGAGGCGTGGCTCTCACCCGTCGTCGGCTTCGTGGGGGGGCTGCTCGGTGGGATCACGAACGTGCCGGGAACGCCGCTCGTCCTCTACTTCCACGCCCTCGGCCTCGCCAAGCGCGAGTACCTCAGCGCCGTGGCCCTGACCTTCCTGACCTACAAGGTCGTCCAGCTCGGAACCGTCGCCGCGTACGGGCTCCTGTCGTGGCGCCTCCTCGGCCTCTCCATCGCCCTCACCGCCGTCGCTCTCGTCGGTTTTCGCGGCGGCCTCGTCGTCCAGGACCGCCTCGACCAGCGCGCCTTCAACCTCGCGACCATCATCTTCCTCGCCCTCGTCGGCGCCTGGCTCGTGATCCGGTCGGTGTAACCCGGAGGGTGGCTTCGCCCCCTCCGAAACCTCTCCACGATTACGCGCGCGAATTCCGCGCGATCGAGCGGTCGATCACATTGTGCGCTTCAAGGCGTGGTCAGGCGCCCCGCGTTACCGGACGATGTGGTCGGCGCGCGCCAAGAGGGGACGGGGGATCGTCAGGCCGAGGGCTTCCGCGGTCTTGAGATTGATGGCGAGCTGAAGACGTGAGGGCTGTTCTACCGGCAGGTCGGCGGGGCGGCCGCCGCGAAGGATGCGGTCGACGTAGGAGAGACTGCGCCGCACCGTTTCGCGCATCTCGGGGGCGTAGGACATGAGGGCTCCCGCGTCCACGAAGTCGCGCATGTCGGCGGTGACGAGGATGCGGTGGCGACGTGCGAAGTCGGCGAGTCGGTCGCGCTGGCGCCACGAGAGGGGCGTGGCTGACGTGACGATGGCCTGGGCGCGCCAGGCCTGCGCCGCGGCGAGCGCGGTGTCGAGGTCTTCGGGGCGTTCGAGGGCATGGCGACGCACCTCGATGCCGAGCCGCCGCGCCGGCTCTTCGAGCATCTGGGGCGACGGGGACCACAGGCTGCCGCTGACCGTGCTCTTGGCGTACGGGTTCGTGATCCACGCCACGCGGGTCGTGCCCGGAGCGCTCTGCTTGATGAACTCGAGCTGCTTGGCGAAGAGCTCCGCGCCGCTCGACCATGCCGTGCCCGTGACGTTGCCGCCGGGACGCGCGAGCCGGTTCACCAGCCCCAGCTCGACCGGCGCGCTCACGCCCCAGAACACGATGGGAATTGTTCGCGTGGCGCGGGCCGCCGCCACCGCGGCGGTGGCGCCCACGGCCCAGATCACGTCCACGCCGCGCGTGGCGAGGCTCTCCGCGAGCTGGGACAAGCGCTCTTCCTGTCCTTCGCCGTAGGCGTTCTCGACGACGAGGTTCTGCCCCTCGATCCATCCCAGCTCACGCAGCGTCTTCATCACGAAGTCGCGCGGCCGCTGCTCCGCGGCGGGCGCGGGATGCGGACTCAGGATGCCGAGCCGCCGGATCGACGCGACGCCCTGGGCGTCGGCGCGTCGTGCGACGCCGAAGGCGGCGAGGCCGACGAGCGCAACGAACGCGCGGCGGTCCAGCCGCGGACAACGGTGCTCTGCGGTCATGCGCACACCTCGAGGCGAGGACAGGTCACACCTCCGCGAGCAGACGGAGGATGCGACGGAGGAGCTGCTCGTGGTCGGTGACGTTGTGGGAGAAGATCTGCAGCTCGGGCGCGTCGACCAGATCGGCGGTCTGGATGGCCGCGCCCGTGAGGGGCTGATCGGCGGGCAGGGCCTGGAAACACGATCGCCCCGACTCGGGCCTATCGGTGACGAGGACGAAGCGGATGGCCGGCCACTGGCGACGCGCGAGCGCGAAGGTCGACCGCTCCGCGCGCTGCGCCTCCACGGTCACGAACTGGCGCACGGAGGTGCGATACCAGACCGCGAGAAGGAGCGCGCCGCTGCCGTCGTGCCGGGTGACGGAGAAATCCGGCGAGATGTCCTCGCCCCCGATGCGCAGCGGTCCCGCCTCCGCGCGGAGCGGATGGACCTCGTAACGCGCGCGCCGGAAGATCGACTCCACGAGCGCCTTCGCGACGCGGCTCTTGGCGTCGAAGAGATCCACGGGGTCAGGATAAGCCGCGGGCCCGGTGACCCGGATGCTTTCCCGTCAGGGTTGGCCGCGCCATTTCGCTGTGACAGACTGAGCGCGGTTGCCGGCGGGGAGGGACGATCCGGCACAGGACCATCCCCCGCAAGACAAGGAGAACTCATGGGCGAGACGATGGCGATCACGAGGCGGCAGGCGCTCAAGCTCGGCGGCACGTTCGTGGGATACGCGCTGTCGGTGGAGACGGCGCTGGCCCAGGCGATCAAGACCGACACCAGCGGCATCCTGGCCGGCGACTTCCACGTCAAGGCCGGCGACTACAGCATGCCCGTCTACGAGGCGCGTCCGGAGGCGGGCAAGGACCATCCGATCATCCTGGTGATTTCCGAGGTCTGGGGCGTGCACGAGTACATCCGCGACTCGACGCGGCGCTTCGCCAAGGCCGGCTTCTACGCGATCGCCCCGGAGCTCTTCGAGCGTGAGGGCGGGGTGGGCCATCTTCCCAACATCCAGGACGTGCTGAAGATCGTGTTAGGCCATCCGCGCGAGCAGCTGCTCGGCGACACGACCGCGGCGGTGAGCTGGGCCAAGACGCGGCCGAACGTGAAGGCCGATCGCGTCGGCGTGACGGGCTGGTGCTGGGGGGGCGGCGCCGTCATGCAGATCGCGGCGACGAACCCCGACATGAAGGCGGCCGTCGCCTGGTACGGCGCGCCCGCGCGCCCCTTCAAGTCAGCCTCCGGCGACGTGACCGGGTTCGACGTCGCGAAGGACATCAAGATCCCGTTCCTCGGTCTCTTCGGGGCGGAAGACAAGGGCCCCACACCCGAGGACGCCAAGAAGTTCGGCGACATGCTGAAGGCGAACGGCAATCCGAACGTCGAGATCGTCGTCTATCCCGGCGCGGGCCACGCCTTCCACGCCGACTATCGCCCGTCCTACAACGCCGCCGCCGCCACCGATGGCTGGAACGAGTGCATCGGCTGGTTCGACAAGTACCTGAAGAGCTGAGGCATTCCCGGGGGCGGCGACCGCGATCCCGCTGAGTCGGGGGAGCGCGGCCGCTCCCCCGACTCAGCAGATCGCGAAAAATCTCGCGGGGGCGCCTTCGGTGCCGGCGATCTTGTAGAACGGCGCAGCGAATTCCACGCGCCGACGCGGCAGCGCGCCGAGGTTCGTCAGGCCTTCCATGATGACCACGCCCGCGCCGAGGATCACGCGGTGCATGGCGAAGTCCTCGGACGTGAAGTCGGGCAGGCGGGCGCAGTACTCCTCGAAGAAGTCGAAGCCGATGTTCTTGGGACCGCGATCCACCAGCCACTGCGCCGACTCCGGCGGGAAGTACGGGGACTGCGTGAAGTAGTCGGGCCACCTTCCGTACATCCGATCGGTCCAGTTCGTGCGCAGCAGCACGATCTCGCCGCGCTTCACGTCCTCCGCGCCGCCCTTCTTGAGGTCGTCGATCGTGATGCCGTGGTTCGCGCCCACGAACGAGAGATCGACGACGAGCGCGTCGCCCATCACCTGATCGAGCGAGATCTCGGCCGTGGTGATGCCGTCCGCGAAGACGTGCAGGGGCGAGTCGATGTGCGCGCCCGTGTGCAGGCTCTGGTTGACGCTCGACACTTGCCAGAAGCCGGGACCGCGACGATGCGGCGTCACGTCGAGCTTCATGTTCGTCGACGGCGGACTCATCGTCGTGTTGTCGACGGTGACGGAGAGGTCGATGTAGCGTCCCATGGGCCGCGATATTACACTACCGCGCGTACGCCGATTCCCGCGTCCAGGAGGCTCCATCCCATGCGTCGCGCGCTCACCGTCGGTCTCGTCGTCGCACTCGTGGCTGGCCTCGTGCTGTCGGAGCGCGCGCCCGTCACGGCGCAGAAGGGTCCGGTCAAGATCGGCTTCGTCGTGCCGCTGAGCGGACCGCTCGCCGCCAACGGCAAGGACACCGTGAACGGTCTGCAGCTGTTCCTCGACGAGCACTCCGCGCGCCTGGGTGGCCGCGAGGTGCGGCTCATCCTCGAGGACGACGAGGGCAAGCCCGCCACCGGTCTCACCAAGGCGCGCAGTCTGGTGGAGAGCCAGGGCGTGCACCTCATCATCGGCTCGATCAGCGCCGCGGTCGGCTACGCCCTGTCGCCGTACATCGAGGCGCGCAAGATTCCCAGTCTCTATCCCATCGTGGCGGCGGACGATCTCACCCAGCGCAAGCGCAACCCCTACATCGTGCGCACGGGCTGGACGAGCTCACAGCCGTCGCACCCGTTCGGGAAGTGGGTGTACGACACGCTGAAGTACAAGCGCATCGCGGTGATCGGCTACGACTTCGCCTACGGCTGGGAGGTCGTGGGCGGCTTCCAGCGGACGTACGAGGAAGCGGGCGGCCAGGTCATCCAGAAGCTCTGGCCGCCGCTCGGCAACGCCGACTTCGCGCCCTACATCACGCAGATCAAGCGAGACGCCGACGCGGTGTTCGCGATCTTCTCCGGCGCCGACGCGCTGCGCTTCACCAAGCAGTTCGCGGATGCGGGATTGAAGGACCGGCTGCCCATCGTGGCGGGCGGCACGGTCACCGACGAGCACGTGCTGCGCAGCATGGGCGACGAGGCCATCGGCATCGTGAGCGCGCTGCACTACTCGGCGGCGCTGCAGACGCCTGCCAACAAGAAGTTCGTCGCCGCCTACGAGGCGAAGTTCAAGCAGGTGCCCTCGTACTACTCGGAGGGCGCCTACGTGGCGGGCGGTGCGCTCAAGGCGGCCCTCGAGGCGACGGGCGGCGACATCGAGAACGTCGACCGGTTCCTGGGCGCGCTTCGCAAGGTCGATCTGGCCGACGCCCCGCGGGGACCGATCAAGCTCGACGAGTTCGGCAACCCCATCGAGAACGTGTACGTGCGCAAGGTCGAGAAGGTGAACGGTCAGCTGCAGAACACCGTGATTCATACCTTCCCGAACGTCTCGCAGTTCTGGACGTACAAGCCCGAGGAGTTCCTCAAGGCGCCCGTCTACTCGCGCGACTATCCGCCGTGCAAGCACTGCTCGTGAGCTGACGTGCGGGTCGGCATCGTCGGCCTCGGCCTGCTCGGTCACGCCGTCGCCTCGCGGCTCCGCGCCGCGGGGCAGGACGTCGTCGGCCATGACGTCGTGGCCGAGAAGAACGCGGCGCTGACGGCGCTGGGCGGCCGCGCCGTCGCCTCGATCGCGGACGTCACGCGGGGCGCCGACCTCGTGTGCGTGGTGCTGCCGTCGCTCGCCACCGTCGAGGAGGCCGTTCTCGGCGATGGCGGCGTCCTGGCGCACGCGCGCGGCGGCCAGATCGTGGCGCAGATGAGCACGATCTCGTCGGTCCTGACCGAACGCCTCGCGGCCGCCGCCGCGGCGCGGGGCGTCGACTTCCTCGATTGTCCGGTGAGCGGCACCAGCGGGATGGTGGCGAAGGGCGACGGGCTCTTCATGCTGGGCGGCAAGCGCGACGTGGTGGAGCGCGTCACGCCGGTGCTGCGAACCGTGCTGCCGAAGGTCGTCCACGTGGGTGAGCCCGGGCAAGCCATGACGCTCAAGCTCATCGCGAATCTCCTCGTCGCGCTGAACTCCGCGGCGGCGGCGGAGGCGCTCACCATGGCGCGCAAGGCGGGGCTCGATCCGGCGCGCGTCGTCGAGATGCTGGCGGGTGGCGCGGCGACGTCGCGCATGTTCGAGGTGCGGGGGCCCATGATCGCGCGTGGCTCGTTTCCGGCCGAGATGAAGCTCGAGCTCTTCATGAAGGATCTGCACCTGATTCGCGAGGAAGCCCGGCGGGTCGGCGCCTCGCTGCCGCTCACCACGGTCGCGGAGCGGCTGTTCGAGGCGGCGCGTTCTTCCGGGCATGGCGGGGAGGATCTCGCCGTCGTGGCCAGGTTGCTCGAGAGCGGCGCGTTTACCGAGTAAGCATTCGCGTACCGCCATCCAGTCGGGCGGGTGTCGGCGTGGGACTTTCCACACCCGACACCCTCGGTCGGCGCTCACTCGCAAAGCTTCGGACGCGTGGTGCGGTCGCACGTCGCGATCGCGTCGGTTCGTCCCGCGAGCAGTCGCGCTCCGAGTCGAACTGCATCACCTCGGCTCCAGGACGCAGCGGGCGACGAAGCCGCGGTGGCGGTAGAGGCGGTCCGTGAGGAGCGCCAGGATCGGGCTGAGCTCGAAGACCTCGGCGAAGTTCGCGTGGAGGAGGAAGCGCTGGTCGATGAGGCGGACGGCGAGGCGGAGGTCGTCGAGCGTCGTCACGCTCCGGTTGTCCCGGTGGGCGGTCAGCTTCGTCAGGTAGCGCGTGAAGGCGTAGAGGACGAGGAGGGTCTGGTAGCCGCGGAAGACGCCGTGCATGGGGACGAGCGTCTTGCGGGCGATGACGTGGCGCCAGTATTCGCGGAGGAACCGGCTGACGTCGGCGGTGTCGGCGTCGAAGTGGACGCGGTCGACGGCCGCGACGTCGAAGGTTTCGCCGTCGGTCAGGAGATCGGGGAGACGGCCGCTACCGCGGCGAAAGCGCAGGTAGTTGCGGTAGAGGCTCAGCACGAGGCCGGCGCGGCAGGTTCTGCGGCGCGAGAATTCGAGCCAGGTGTAGAGCGGGGCGAGGTGCGTGAGCGTGCGGCGGATCGGCGGACGCACGGTGGCGGCCACGTCGATCAGGCGGCGGTAGCGTTCGCCCGCGAGCTCGGCGAGCGCGGCGGTCAGGCTCTGGCGCGGCGTCGTGTCCGTCGCACGCTGCTCGATGCGGGCGAGGCTCACCGCGAGCGCGATGAGCAGGCTGCCAGCCATGAGGGCGCGGGGGAACGGCACCGTCGCGTCGGCGAGGATGGCGAGGAGGCCGTCCTCGATCGCGCGGTACTGCGGCCACGTGATGTCGACGCCGGAGTAGAGGACGATCGGGTCCGGAAGACGCGCCACGCGTGCGCTGCCCGTCAGCACGTCGGCCACGGCGTCGCGTTGCTGCGCGAGCGGGACGCCGCGATGGTGAAGGACCGCCGAGCACGCGAACGACAGTCCGGCCGTCACGCCGTCTGGCGTCTCGACGAAGTGATAGGGAAACTCGCGACACACCTGCGGCTTGGCGCCGTAGCCAAGATGGGTGTGGATGCCGCAGCGGTTCTCGGGCCCCAGGAAGACGCAGCCGCCCGACGGCGCGCGCGCGAACGTCATGGTCTCCCCGCTCAGGAGTGGCAACGGCAGCGTGCGAAACTTCTCGCCCGGGCCCAGGGCGGGATCGTGACGGCTCCAGTTGACGGGGGCCAGTCGGGCGTGCTCGGCCTCGGTGACGCCGATCAGCCAGTCGCTGCGGCAGCAGTCGCCGCAGCTCTGGCAGGTGAAGACGACGTCGGCGGCGAGGAGCAGCGGCCGCGCGGTGGGGTCGCTCACCCGCGCCCGAGTCCCCTCACGGCTTGATGGGCGGATAGTCGCGCCCGTACGCGGGCGCGCGCAGGAAGTCGTCGGGCTTGTAGGTCCAGAACTGGCTCACCATCGGGTACGTGTGGATCGGCGTGTTCTGCAGGCGTCCGCCCACACGCTCGACGCGGGTGATGTAGAAGTTC
>JBKPPN010000450.1:0-14512 GCA_046733575.1 Candidatus Methylomirabilota bacterium
CACGGACCTCATCGCGGCGGCCACGAACGGCCAGGGCCAGGTCGCTGGTCCCTTCCTCGCGTCGGTGCCGACCGTGCCGAACGGCTGGACGGGCTATACGTATGCGACGCAGGCGAGCGGCGTGTTCTCCGTCACGGCATCGGGTGACAGCACGACCGTCACGGTTCCGTAACGACCCGTCGTTTGAGCGAGCATGGACGGGGAGGGGTTCCCCCTCCCCGTCGCTTTATCGGAGCCGACGATCATGACCCGCGTGCCCCGTCCAATCGTTCTCGCCGTCGTTGCAGTCCTGACGATCCTGGCCTTCACGCCGAGCCTGCAGAACGGCTTCGTCGACTGGGACGACAACGTCAACCTCGTCCGCAACGTTCACTATCGCGGGCTGGGCTGGGAACAGATCCGGTGGATGTTCACGACGACACTCTTGGGTCATTACATCCCCATCACGTGGGTGACCTTCGGTCTCGATTACCAGCTGTGGGGCATGAATCCCGCCGGCTATCACCTCACGAGCCTGCTGCTGCATGCGCTGGCCGCCGTGCTGGTCGCCCTGCTCGCGGCACGCCTGCTGAAACGAGCCACCGACTGGAACGTCGACGCGATCACCGCCGGCGCGGTGGTCGCCGCACTGTTCTTCGGCATGCATCCGCTTCGCGTGGAGTCGGTGGCGTGGGCAACGGAGCGCCGGGACGTGCTGTCCGGCGTCTTCATCCTCCTGACGCTGCTGCTGTACATCGTGGCGGCAGACGCGCACGGCTCACGACGGCGTCGTGTCCTCGGCCTGTCGGTCCTGACGTACGCCCTCGCGTGCGGCTCGAAGTCGATCGCCATGACGCTTCCCGTGGTGCTGCTGGCCCTCGACACGTATCCGCTCCGGCGCACTCACCTGGGCTGGAGACATCTCGTCCGCGAAAAAGCCCCGTTCATGGTTCTCGCCGGCGTGACCGCCATCGTCTCGTTGAAAGCGGTGGAGGCGGCGGCGATCCTGACCCCGCTGAGCGCCTACCCGTGGCCGGCCCGCCTCGCCATGGGCGCCTACTCGCTCGTGTGGACGCTCGAGAAGATCGCGATGCCACTCGGGCTGTCGCCGCTGTACGCGCTGCCCGTCGCGGTCGACCCGCTGTCAACCGAATTCCTCGGTCGGATGGTGGCCGCCGGGGTGATCACGGTCGTGCTCGTCATGGCGCGACGTCGATGGCCGGCCGGGCTCGTTGCCTGGATCTGTCACTGCGCGTTCCTGCTGCCGGTGTCCGGCATCCTCGTGCACCAGGGTCCGCAGCTCGTGACCGATCGCTACAGCTACCTGCCTTCCATCGGCTGGGCGGTGCTCGTCGGCGGCAGCGCGGCATGGGTCGTCACGACGGCGATGCGCGGACAGATCAGCACCGCGATCGCGCGGCTCGCGGCCGTGTCTGCCGCGGTGAGCCTCGCCGGGCTCGCGTTTCTCGCATGGCAGCAGACCACGGTGTGGCGCGATACTGACACGCTATGGCGTCACGCGATCGATCTCGATCCCGACTGCGCGACGTGTCACGCGTACCTCGGCGCCTATCACATGAGTATCGGGGACCCGCGCGGGGCGGACCCTCACCTCGTGCGCGCGGTCGCGCTTCGTCCTGACCGCGCTCGCTACCACACGAACCTCGGATTGTTCCACGTCGCGCAGGGACAGTACGCGGCCGCCGTCCGTGAGTTCGAGACGGCCGTCGCGCAAGCCCCCGATCACGTCGCGGCCGTGATGGGGCTCGGCGTGGCGCTGATGAACCTCCAGCGCACGGAGGCCGCCCTCCCGTATCTCGAGCGCGCCGTGGCGCTTCAGCCTGATCATGTCCTCGCGCGCACGAATCTCGGGGCAGGACTCATGCAGGTGGACCGCACGTCCGACGCGATCGAGCAGTATCGACAGGCGGTCGCGATCGACGCGTCAGCGCCGCCGCCGCGCGCCGGTCTCGTCCGCGCGTACGCGGCGCTCGGGCGCGCGGACCTCGCGCGTCAGGAGTACGCGGTGGTGCAGCGCCTGGACCCCAACCTGGCCCGAACCCTGGCCGCAGAGGTGCACGAATGACAGGGCTGGCTGCACTGTTCGGACTGGTCATCGGGAGCTTCGTGAACGTGGTCATCGTGCGCGTGCCGCAGCATCAGAGCCTGTGGCGGACACGGTCGGCGTGCCCGGCGTGCGGGGCGCTGATCGCGTGGCACGACAACGTACCGCTCCTGTCGTTCGCGCTGCTGCGTGGCCGCTGCCGCGCGTGCGGCATCGCGATTTCGTGGCGCTATCCGATCGTGGAGGCGGTGACGGCGGGGCTGTTCGCGCTCGCCTTTCACCGCTTCGGCCCGTCGCTCGACTTCGTCGTCGCGGCGGCATTTCTTGCCGCCCTCGTTGCCATCACGGCCATCGATCTCCAGCTCCAGATCATTCCCGACGCGATCACGCTGCCCGGCATCGTGACAGGAATGCTTGCCAATGTGGCGACGCAGCACGTCTCGATCGTCGATTCGCTGCTCGGGATCGCGCTCGGCGGTGGCCTCTTCTTCGTGATCATCGTGGTCAGCGGAGGCGGCATGGGCGGGGGCGACATGAAGCTCGGAGCGATGCTCGGAGCGTTTCTGGGATGGAAGGTTGCGCTCATCGCGCTCTTCATGGGCATCGTCTTCGGAGGCGTCTTCGCCGTGGTCTTGCTCGCGTCCGGTCTGCGCGGTCGCAAGGACGCGGTTCCCTTCGGCCCATTCCTTGCACTCGGTGGGGCGGTCGCTCTCTTCGCAGGGGAGGGACTCCTGAGATGGTACTTGAGCGCATTCGGCGGATAGAGAACAACGGGTTCTCCATGGCGGAGGTGCTCGTGGTCGTGGCGGTCCTCGGGATCGTGACGACGGTGGGAGTGCCGTACATGAACTCGTTCCTCAATGCGATGAAGCTGCGGTCGGGCGCGGACGAGCTCGCGACAGTCCTCAACGGCGGTCGCTATCTCGCGATCAAGCAGAACGGCAACGTGTGCGTCTCCATCTCGAGCAACGCCGCGCAGTACCTCACCGGGGTCAGTGCGACCTGCGCCGGCGGCACGGTGTACGTCGGGCAGAACACGCAGTCGGACGGAACGATTCCGCTCCAGAACACGATGCAGCTCACTGGAGCCACCGCGAACGTGGTGTTCACCAACCTCGGCGGAGCGAGCCAGGGCGGCACGTACACGATCCGGAACCCGGTAGACGGCCACACGTTGACCGTCACGGTGTCGGGCTCCGGACGGATCACGATTCCATGAGCGCTCGGGGTGCGACGAGCGCACGCGCGTGGATGCGTCGGGTGCGCGGCAATCAACGGGGATTCACGCTGCCCGAGGTCCTCGTGGCCGCGGTCATCGTCACCGTCGGTCTCACCGCGATCGCGGGCGGATTCCAGTACGCGCTGAGCGGCGTCGAGGTCGGCAAGAAGCAGAGCACGGCCGTGTTCCTCGCGGAGCAGAAGCTGGAGCAGATCAAGGCCGACGCCATGACGAACTTCGCCGCCATGGGCCCGTACAACGCCGAGGCGTACGGCGACCTCACCGGCTATCCCAGTCACCGGCGAACCGTCACCGTGACGACCGCGACGGCGACGACGAAGCTCGTCAGCGTGTCGGTCTTCTATCGGCTGCAGGGATCGTACGGGGTGGCGCTGCAGGAGCGCGAGGTGCGGCTCGACGCGATCGTGGCGCAGCGGAGCTGAGGAGGGACGACGAATGGTTCGGGCCCGTCTCGCTTCCGAGGACGGCTTCACCCTCACGGAGCTCGCGGTGGCCATCGCGGTCATCGCCGTGATCCTGAGCGGCATGCTGACGTTGCAGATGACCGGACAGGAGACGTATCTCACCGGGTCGAACCAGGTGGAGTCGCAGGAGTCGGGCCGGCTCGCGCTCCAGCGGATGATCACGGAGATCCGCGGCGCCGGCAACGATCCCACGCGCGCCACCACCGCCGTCGCCCCGGCGTGGACGAAGATCACGGCCGCGACCGCGTCCGGCTTCACGATCAACAACGACTGGAACGGCGACGGCGCCATCAACAACGCCGTCTCGTACACCGTGAATGGCAGCGCCCGCGGCGAGCAGGTCACGTATTCGCTCAGCGGCACACAGCTGCTTCGTCAGGAATCGGCCGTCGACAACGCCCCCCAGGTGATCATCGACGGGGTGGATGCGCTGACGTTCAGCTATTACGACAGCACGCACACGGGCGCGTGTCCGACCTGCGGTGTCATCGCGAATCCGGCCGCCAGTGCGAGCAGCATCGTCGCCGTCGGCGTGTCGGTGCGCACGAAGCCCGCCGATCAGCCCTCGACGTCGCGCGGACGCGTCTGGGTCAGCCTCCAGGACGAGGCGAGGATCCGGAACTGAACGTGAGACACGCACGCGGTCGTCTCGTCGCCCGCCGCCACTGCGCGCGCGCTGGCACGCATCGGACGAGGGAAAATCTTGGTGGGTCGAAACCTGATCTTCATACTACGTTCCACGACGCCTTTCACGATCTTCGTGCACGCTCCTCACACCCGACGGACGGACGACCATGCTGAAGAACGTGTTGACAGGCAGCACCCTGCGGCGGAAAGCGCCCCTGGCGTTCGGACTCGACGTGGGGTCGAGCGCCGTCAAGGTCGTGCAGCTGGCACGGCACAATGGCGGCTACCAGCTGCAGGGGCTCGGCATCGTGCCCCTTCCTGCCGACGCCATCACTGATGGCACCATCAAGGATCCCGCCGCGGTGGTCGACGCGGTGAAGGAAGCCGTCGTCAAGGCCGGGGTGCGGACGCGTGACGCGGCCGTCGCCGTGTGCGGCCGCGAGCTGATCATCAAGAAGGTGCAGATTCCCGAGGTTCCGCCCAAGGAGCTCCACGACGCGGTGCAGCTCGAGGCCGAGCACCACATTCCCTTCGCCATCGACGACGTCTTCATCGATTACCACGCGCTGGCCGCCCACAACGGCACCATGGACCTGATCCTGGTAGCGGTGAAGAAGTCGAAGGTCCTCGACCACCTCATGGTGGTGGAGGAAGCGGGGCTGCAGCCCGCCGTCGTGGACGTCGACGGCTTCGCCCTCAGCAACCAGCACGAGCTCAATCACCCTGACGACGCCGCGGGCGCGGTGGCCCTCATCGACATCGGGGCCTCGGTCATGAAGACGAACGTGATGAAGGGCGGCGCCACGCTGTTCGCGCGCGACATCCCGTTCGGCGGCTCGCTCTACACCCACGCAATCGCGCAGCGGCTCGGTGTCTCCGTCGATCAGGCGGAAGCGGCCAAGCTCGGCAAGGACGCGTCGGTGAAGTGGGAGTCGCTCGTCCCCGCCCTCGAAGACGTCTCGCGCGAGCTGTCGCTCGAGATCCAGCGCACGTTCGACTACTTCGCGTCGACGGCCGAGTCGGAGCCGATCGGAAAGATCGTGCTCGCGGGCGGGTGCGCGCAGCTTCCCGGGCTCACGGAATACCTGTCCTCCATGTGGGGAATTCCCGTGGAGGTGGCCACGCCCTTCGAGCGGATCCACGTCGATGCCGCGTACGAGGCGGAGGTCGCCGAAGCCGGGCCGTCCCTCGCCGTCGCGGTCGGACTCAGCCTGCGTCGTCCCGGAGACAAGCACGCATGATCACCATCAATCTCGCGTCCGACCGCCCGCGTTCTCACGTGGGCCGAGGCGGAGCCTCGCGGCTGCCGGCTCCCGATCTCGGCGTCGTCTTCGGGGTGCTGTACCTCGTCGCCGTGGCGGGCCTCGGCTGGTACTGGATGACGCTCGCCTCGGAGGAGTCGCGACTGCGCACCGAGATCGCGCAGGCGACGACCACGCTGGAGCAGCTCAAGGTGACGATCGGGCAGGACACCAAGTTCAAGGAGATGCTGCCCGAGCTGCAGAAGCGGCTCGACGCCATCACGATCCTGACCAAGAACCAGGGTCGGCCCGTGAAGCTCGCCGACGCCTTCGTCGACACCGTGCCCGCGGACCTCTGGATCACGACGCTCGAGGACCGGAACGGCGCCCTCAAGATTCAGGGCGCCGCCTTCTCCGCCACGGCGGTGTCGGAGTTCATGAACAACCTCCGGCGGTCGGGACGCTTCAAGGACGTCGACATCCTCCAGGCGAAGCAGGACCTCCAGAAGCCGCCGCGCCTCGTGACCTTCGAGGTCACCTGCCGGTACGAGAGCTGACATGGCGCTTCCAGCGTTCCTCGATCCGATCGTCAACGCTCCGAAATGGCAGAAGAGCGTGTTCGGCGTGATGGGACTCGCCGCCATCGGCGGCGCGGCGTACGGCTTCCTGCTCTCGCCGCTCATGGTGCAGGTCGGTACGCTGCGGACACAGCACGCGCAGCTGGAGCGCGAGATCACCCAGCATCGAGCGATCGTCGCCGACCTCGCGCGCTTCCGCCATCTCGTGGGCGAGACCGAGCAGAAGCTCGCCGCGCTCCGCGAGAAGCTGCCCACCGAGAAGGAGACGCCGCCGCTCTACCGCAGCCTGTCCGACGCGGCGTCGAACGCGGGCCTGGGCGTGGCGCTGTTCGAG
This sequence comes from Candidatus Methylomirabilota bacterium, assembly GCA_046733575.1. Taxonomy (GTDB): domain Bacteria; phylum Methylomirabilota; class Methylomirabilia; order Rokubacteriales; family CSP1-6; genus JBKPPN01. The sequence continues at coordinate 6,529 of JBKPPN010000450.1, forward strand.
CCGAAGGAGCCCAAGCCCCGCGACTACTACAACGAGATCCCGATCGTCCTGAAGGCGGAGGGTGGCTATCACCAGCTCGGTGACTTCTTCGAGCGCGTGGCCGGGCTGCCGAGGGTGGTCAACGTGACGGAATGGAAATTCGGCACGGCCAAGGACACGAAGAAGCCGGTGGCCGCGGAGTTGATCCTGGCGACGTATACGTACCGTCCGCCGGGGACGGCGCCCGCCCCGAAGCCCGCGACGGGGACAGCGCCGGCTTCCGGAGCACCCACGGCGACTGCGCCGGTGAAGAAGTGATGCGCGCGCGTCCCTCGCGCCTCGCGCTGGTCGGTGTCGCGGTCGTGACGCTGGCGGGCTGCGGCAATCCGCCGGCATCTCCGCGCGCGTCGACTGCGGCTGCCGCCACCCCGACAGCCGCGCCGGGAGCATCCGCCGCCGCGCCGACGACGACGGCTCCGAATCCGATGACCGCGGCGCTCAACCCGGCCAGCACCACGGGCAGTCCGGGACCGACCGCCGTGACCGGCGCCATCGCCGGCGCCGCCGATGCGGACGCCCCCGCGGAGGAGGCGAAGTACGCCGCGAAGGGGCGCCGCGATCCGTTCGCTCCGCTGGAGGTTCAGCACGGCGTGAACGGTCCGTCCGTGAGCACCGCGAAGCTGCGCGGGATCGTCAGCGGCAGCACCGGCCCGCTCGCGCTCATCGACACTGCCGAGGGAGTCGGCTACATCCTCAAGCGTGGCGACACGCTGGTGGACGGCCGCCTCGTCGACATCAACCAGGACAGCGTGGTCTTCGCCGTCGCCTCGAAGCCCGGCGGCGCGGCGGCCTCGAATCGCGTCACCCTCCGACTTCCGCAGGACTAAACCGACCACACTACCGGGGAGAACCATGGGCCGAGCAGCCGTGCGTATCGCGCTCAGTGCGCTGATGTTGGTGGTTGCGTCGACCACGGCGTCCGCCTCGCCGGCACGCCTCGACGACGTGAAGGTCGCGACCGACGCCGACGCGATGGTGGTCGAGCTCCGGACGTCGCGGGTCCCCCGCTACACCACGGAACTCCTCGACTCGCCGCATCGTCTCGTCGTCGACCTCGAGGACACGACCTACGGGTGGCGCACGACGCCGCTCAGCGTGGGCGCCGGGCCAATCAAGGCCGTGCGCGGCGCGCAGACACGGAAGGACCGGGCGCGTATCGTGATCGACCTCACGCGTCGCGTGGGCTTCGTCGTGAATGAGGACAGCGGTGGTGTCTCGATCACGATCCCGACCACCGCGGCGGACGCCACCCCGGCCGTGCCCGTCGTCCCCGTCGCGCGTCCCGCGACCCCCGTCGCCCGGCCCGTCGCGATCGTCGCTGCGGCCGAGACGACCGCGTCCGACACGGCGCGCCCCGCCGACAGCGAGCGACCGATCACAGTGGCCCAGGCGAAGCCGGCGCCCACCCAGGCGCCATCGACGCCGGTGACGCCGCCACCGCCTCCCGCCGCCGCCACGACGCCGATGATCCGCTCCAGCAACGGCCACCGTCTCATCTCGCTCGACTTCAAGGACGCCGACGTCGTCAACCTGCTCCGCATCCTCGCGGCCGAGAGCGGACGCAACATCGTGATCGGCGAGGACGTGAAGGGCAAGATCTCCATCTCGCTCCACAACGTGCCGTGGGAGCAGGCGCTCGCGACGATTCTCGAGTCCCGCGGGCTGGTGAAGGTCGAGAAGGAGAACGTGATCCGCTTCGTCTCCGTCGACCAGCTCGCCAAGGAGCGTGAGGCGGCCGCGCGCGTGGAGGAGGCGAAGCTCAAGGCCGACGCCGACGTGCGGACGAAGCTCGCCGAGGCCGCCGTGAAGGAAGCCGAGGCGGCGTCGAAGAAGCTCGCCGCGGAGGCTGCGCAGCGAGAGCAGGACGCCCGCGGCCCCCTGCGCGAGGAGACGGTGCGGCTCTCGTACGCGGACCCGGAAGAGGTCGAGAACACGCTGAAGGGTATCCTTGGCATCCCCAAGGACGGCACGCGCGTCATCACCGGCGTCCCCGTGGTGATGCCGTCCGGTCCGCCGCCGAATCCGGAGCTGCCCGCGTACATCCAGCCCGGCCCGCAGCCGGTCGCCCCGGTCCCGCAAGCGCCGACGTCGGTGTCGCAGGACGTGCTCAACAAGGGCCTGACCATTCGCGCCCACAAGCCGACCAACACGATCTTCCTGCGGCTCTACGCGCGAGACCTGGAGACGGTGAAGCGGTTGATCCGCGAAGCCCTCGACATCCCGCTGCCCCAGGTGAAGATCGAGGCCCGCATGGAGATCCTGGACCGCAGCGCACTGGAGCAGATCGGTGTCCAGTGGGGCGGCGGCTTCGCCCAGAACGCCGGCTCCCAGACGCTGGTGGGACAGGGATACCAGACGACCACGAACCTCGGACAGACGGTTCCCCTGATCCCCGGTCTCGTCACGCCGGACAACAAGACGCTCCTCGATCCCATCGCGATCACCGGCTTGACGCGACAGGTGAGCCCGCTGTCGTCGGGCTTCCAGCCCGCGGGCGTCGGTGGACTCAGTGGCTTGCTGCCGGTGAGCTCGTTGACCGGATTGCCGATGGGCGGCAACGTCGTGAACCTGCCGCTGAGCGCGCTGCCGAACGCCGGTCCGCTGCCTGCAGGCGGCGTCGTGTTCGGGTTGATCGGCGCCCGCTACAACATCAACCTCGCCCTGCAGGCGCTGAACGAGCGGGGCAAGACGCGGACGCTCGCCCGCCCCGAGATCGTGACCGTCGAGAACGCCAAGGCGGCCATGTCGCTCGGTGAGGAGATTCCGTTCGCCACCATCAGCTCCGCGGGCACGCAGATCCAGTTCAAGGAAGCCCTGCTCAAGCTCGAGGTCACACCGACCGTCATCCGCGAGGGTGACGTCAACCGGATCAAGATGCTCGTCGTCGTCGAGAACAACGATCGCGGCGCGACCGTGAACCTCGGCAACGCCGGTAACCCGCCCGCCATCAACCGTCGCAAGGCGGAGACGCAGGTGCTGATTCGCGAGGGTGACCGGCTCGTCATCGGCGGTGTCACCACGAACACCAGCTCCAACACCGTCCGGAAGATCCCGGTGCTCGGCGACATCCCGGTCCTCGGCTGGCTCTTCAAGCAGAAGGAAGACTTCGAGAAGGGCCGGGAGCTCGTCGTGTTCCTCACGCCGAGCATCCTCCGCTCGACCGGTCTGGCACAGGCGCCCGCCGCCACGCGCTGACCCACCCGTGCGCGGCGCGCCCGCCAGGAACGGGGCGCGCCGCGACGTCCGAGGCCCCCGAGGGCCGTGGTAAGCTCGGCGGCACGGCAGCAGCGTCATGACGGGCACGTTTCGCTTCCTCACCTCCGGCGAGTCCCACGGTGAAGCACTGACCGCGGTCGTGGACGGCATCCCCGCCGGGCTCCCGCTCTCGCCTGCCGACATCGACGCTGACCTCGCGCGTCGCCAGAAGGGCTACGGACGCGGCGGTCGCATGAAGATCGAGCGCGACCGCGTCCACATCTTCTCCGGTGTGCGCTGGGGCAAGACCCTCGGCAGCCCGATCGCGCTGCAGATCGTGAATCGCGACTGGGAGAACTGGCAGGTGACGATGGGCGTCGAGGCTCCCGCCGCGGGCGCCGCCCAGAAGGAAGTGACGCGGCCGCGGCCGGGGCACGCGGACCTCGCGGGCGCCATGAAGTACGGTCATCGCGACATCCGCAACGTCCTCGAGCGATCGAGCGCCCGCGAGACGACGGCGCGTGTCGCCGTGGCCGGTATCGCGAAGCGCCTCCTCGCGGAGTTCGGCATCACGATCCTCAGCCACGTCACCGAGATCGGCGGCGTCCACGTGCCCGCGGATCGCGTCCCGGGGTGGGACGACGTGCGCTCGCGCGTCGAGGGATCGGAGGTGCGCTGCGCCGATCCCGCGGCCGAGGCCGAGATCATCGCGGCCATCGACGCCGCCAAGGCGAAGGGCGACACGCTCGGCGGGGTGTTCGAGGTCGTCGCGGTGGGATGCCCGGTAGGCCTCGGATCGTACGTGCAGTGGGACCGCCGGCTCGACGGCCGGCTCGCCCAGGCCTTCTGCTCGATCCAGGCCATCAAGGCGTGCGAGTTCGGGCTTGGCCTGGAGACGGCCCGACGTCCGGGCTCGGCCGTGCACGACGAGATCGTGCTCGACACGGGCGGCGCGTTCAGCCGGAACACCAACAACGCGGGCGGGCTCGAGGGCGGCGTCACCAACGGTCAGCCCGTCGTGGTGCGCGCGGCGATGAAGCCGCTCTCGACGTTGCGCACCCCGCTCAAGTCCGTCGATCTCGCCACGCGCGAGCCCGTCGAGGCGGTCGTCGAGCGGAGCGACGTCTGCGCCGTCCCTGCCGCCGGGATCGTGGGCGAGGCCATGATGGCCCTCGTCCTCGCCGACGCCTTCCTGGAGAAGTTCGGCGGCGACAGCATCGAAGAGATCCGCCAGAACTACAACGCCTACCAGGACAGCCTGAAGAGCTGGTAGGGGGACGACGTGATCGTCCCCGTCCGGCTCGGCACGCGCGGTTACTCGATCGTGGTCGAATCCGGCGCCCTCGCCACCGTCGGCGCGCGGTTGCGCGAGCTCGGTGTCGGCTCGCGCACCGCTCTCTTCTCGGACGACGCGATCATGCGCCTGCACGGCAAGACCGTCGAGGACAGCCTCCACGCGGCGGGGTTCGCGGTGACGAGAATCGATCTTCCCGAAGGCGAACGGGCCAAGACGCTCGCCGTCGCGGAGCGCTGCTGGGACGCGCTGCTGGCCGCCGGGCTCGACCGAAGCTCCACCGTACTGGCTCTCGGAGGCGGCGCCGTGGGCGACCTGGCGGGGTTCGTCGCGGCGACGTACATGCGGGGGATGAACTTCGTCCAGGTGCCCACGACCGTGCTGGCCCAGGTCGACGCGTCCATCGGCGGGAAAACGGCGATCGATCATCCGCTCGCGAAGAACCTGATCGGGGCGTTCCATCAGCCGCGGCTCGTCGTGGTCGATCCCCTCACCGTGCGCACGCTGCCCGAGCGCGAGTTCCGCTCCGGCGTGGCCGAGATCGTCAAGCACGGCGTCGTGCTCGATGCCACGTACTTCGGGGAGCTGGAGCGCGACCACGCCGCGCTCCTCGCGCGTGACGTGCCGGTGCTCGAGCGTGTCATCGCCGGGTCCTGCCGCCTGAAGGCGGACGTTGTCGAGCGCGACGAGCGCGAGGCCGAACTCCGGAACGTGCTGAATTACGGCCACACCGTCGGCCATGCCATCGAGGCGGCGTCGCGGTACGCGACGTACACGCACGGCGAGGCGGTGTCGCTCGGCATGGCGGCCGAGGCCCGCCTGGCGCAGCGCCTCGGCATCGCCGACGCGGACACCGTCGCTCGTCAGGAACGGTTGCTGGCCGTTCTCGGTCTTCCCATCCGCATGCCCGCGCTCGACGGGGACGCCGTCCTCGCCGCGATGACGCGGGACAAGAAGGCGCGCGACGGGCGCCTGCCCTTCGTCCTCGCGCCCGCGATCGGGGCCTTTCGCCTCGTGTACGACGTCAAACCGGCCGACGTCCGCGCGGTGCTGGACGAGATCCAGACGTCGTAGCTCGCCAGCGCGACGGTTCTGAGCATTGACAACGAAATCCGCGGGTCCGTATAACAGGAGCGCGATGCCGGCGGACGATCCCGCAACGGCGGCCGCCATCCGGCGGCACGAAGAACGGCTCGCCCGTGATCCTCGCTCTCTCGCCTTCGCCCAGCTCGCCGACCTCTATCGGAAGGTCGGGCGCGTGGACGACGCGGTCGCGCTGTGCCGCGAAGGACTGACGCGGTACCCCGAATACACGACCGCGCGACTGATCCTGGCCAAGTCCCTCATGAGCCAGAACGCGTTCGCCGACGCGCTGGGCGAGCTGGACGCGATCCTGAAGCAGGCCCCGCGCGACGTGCAGTGTCACCGCCTCGCCGCGGAGGCGCACCGCCGGGCGGGCAACCTGGACGCCGCCGTGCTTCATCTGGAGCAGGCGGTGGCCCTGGACCCGGGCGACCGGGAGTCGCGCGCGTTGCTGCCACTCCTGCGCGCCACGCCGGCGGCCGAGGGCGACGGCGCGCCGGCACTCGCACGGGTCCTGCGCGACGACACGTTCGTGACGCTGGCCTTCGGCACGCTGTGTCTCGACCAGGGCGCCGTCGACGAGGCCGCGCAGGTGTTCACGCGGATGCTGCGCAAGGACCCGCACCACCAGGAGGCGCGCGAGCGTCTCGAACAGGCGCTCCGGGCGCGGGCGCGACGGAAGGGGTAAGGGCATGGCCGTGGTCTCGACTGCCGAGTTCAAGAAGGGGCTGCGCATCGTGCACGACGGCCAGCCCTACACGATCGTCGACTTCCAGCACGTGAAGCCGGGCAAGGGCGGCGCGTTCGTGCGGACCAAGCTGAAGCACATGCGGCAGGGCAAGGTCATCGACAACACGTTCCGCGCGGGGGAGCGGGTCGATCTCGTCGACTACGAGGAGAAGCACATGCAGTTCCTCTACAAGGACGAGCGCTACCACTTCATGGACACGGAGTCGTACGAGCAGATCTCGCTCTCCGGCGACGAGGTCGGCGACGCCCGCGAGTACCTGAAGGAGAACACCGAGGTCGACGTGCTGTTCATCGATGGCGCGGCGGCGGGCGTGGACCTGCCGAACTTCATCGAGCTCGCCATCGCGAGGACCGATCCCGGGGTGCGCGGCGACACCGCGCAGGGCGGAACGAAGCCGGCCGTGCTGGAAACGGGTGCGACGGTCCAGGTGCCGCTGTTCCTGAACGAAGGCGACGTGGTGAAGGTCGACACGCGCACCGGCGAGTATCTCGGTCGCGTCGCCACCGCAGGCTGAGCGTGGCTGCCCGCCGCCCCGCGCGCGCGACGCACGATCCCGTCGAGCTGACCCGGCGGCTCGCCACGATCTGCGCGGAGCTCAACCTCGCGGAGGTCGACGTGACCGCGGGCGAGATCCGCATCCGCGTGGCGCGCACGATCCCGACGTTGCCCGCACCGATCGGGGCGACCCCGATGGTGGCCACGACGCCCGCGAGCGGAGCGGCCGGCACCGCCGCCGGCACGCCCGCCGTCGACGACACGCCGACCGGCTTCGTCACCATCGAGGCGCCCATGGTGGGGACGTTCTACCGGGCGTCGGGTCCCGACGCGGAGCCCTACGTCCGCGAAGGCGACACGGTGAAGCAGGGACAGATCCTCTGCATCATCGAGGCGATGAAGCTCATGAACGAGATCGAATCCAAGGTGACCGGGCGCATCGCCAAGATCCTCGTGGACAACGCGCAGGCCGTGGAGTTCGGTCAGCCGCTCTTCCTCCTGGACCCCCTGCGCTGACGCGTCGAGCGTGTTCCACAAGGTCCTGATCGCCAATCGCGGCGAGATCGCGCTCCGGATCATCCGGAGCTGCCGCGAGCTCGGTATCCGGACCGTCGTGGCCCACTCGACGGCCGATGCCCGTTCGCTGCCCGTCCAGCTCGCCGACGAGTCGATCTGCGTCGGTCCCGACGACCCGCGCGCGAGCTACCTCAACATCCCGGCCATCATCTCGGCGGCCACGGTCACCGAGGCGGACGCCATCCATCCCGGCTACGGCTTCCTCGCCGAGAATCCGGCCTTTGCCGACATCTGCCGCTCGTCGTCGATCCCGTTCATCGGGCCCTCGCCGGAGGCGATCCGGCTCATGGGTGACAAGGCGCAGGCGCGACAGATCGCCAAGCAGGCCGGCGTGCCCGTCGTTCCCGGAAGCGAGGCGCCACTCAAGAACGGCGACGAGGCCATGGAGATCGCCGATGACATCGGGTACCCCGTCATCTTCAAAGCGGCGGCGGGCGGCGGTGGTCGCGGGATGCGCATCGTCCGCGATCGCGACGGAGCGGCGGCGGCGTTCGCGGCGTGCCAGTCCGAAGCGACGGCCAGCTTCGGGTCGTCCGAGATCTACTGCGAGA
>JBKPPN010000451.1:0-3424 GCA_046733575.1 Candidatus Methylomirabilota bacterium
GTTCTGCGGCTACTGCGTCGAGGCCTGTCCCGAGGACGCCATCCGCATGGACACCGGCATTCTGGAGTTCTCCGCGTACAACCGTGGGTCCATGGTTTACACCAAGGAGGCGCTCCTCGCGCTGGAGCCGGCCGGGCCCAACGGCCGTCCCACGTCGCCGGTGCCGATCCCGCCCGAGCGGACGCGCTGATGAGCTACGTGGGGTTCGTCGTCATCGCGGTCGTGGCCGTCGGCTCCGCGGTGGGGCTCGTGCTGAAGAAGAATCCCATCCACGGCGCGCTGTTCCTCGTGGTGAACCTGGGCGCGGTGGCCGCGCTCTACCTGATGCTGGGGGCGGAGTTCCTCGCCGCCGCGCAGGTCATCGTGTACGCGGGTGCCATCATGGTGCTGTTCGTGTTCGCCATCATGGTGCTCATCCCCGGCAAGGAGGAGACCACGGACGACCCGCGCCGGCGCTACCGGCTCCTGGCGGTGCCGGTGGGCGCGGCCCTGCTCGTCGAGCTGATCGTGATCCTGGCCCGGCGCGGTCCGGCCGGCGACACGACCGCGGTGCGCGGGACGGCGGAGGCGGTCGGGCGGGTGCTCTTCACGCAATACCTGTTGCCGTTCGAGCTCACGTCGGTGCTGCTGCTGGCGGCGATGGTCGGCGTGCTGCTTCTCGCCAAGCGGAGGGTGCAGTAGTGGTGCCCGATTCCTACTACGCGGCCCTCTCCGCGGTGCTGTTCTGCCTCGGCGTGGTGGGCGTCGTCGTCCGGCGCAACCCCCTCGTGATCTTCATGTCCATCGAGCTCATGCTCAATGCCGCCAACCTCGCCTTCGTGGCCTTCGGTCACGGCTTCGGCAGCCTGGACGGCCAGAGCATGGTGTTTTTCGTGATGGCGGTCGCGGCGGCCGAAGTCGCGGTCGGCCTGGCCATCATCGTGGTGATCTTCCGCGTCCGCCGTCGCTTGTCCGTCGACGATCTCAGCCTGATGCGCTGGTAGCAGGGAGGACGCATGGCGCAGAGAGCTTCGACCCCCAAAGCCGCACCCGCAGCGCCGAACGGCGCCGCACCCATGCCCGGCCTCGACAGCGCGCTCGCCCGCCGGCTGCTGGGCGAGATGATGCTGATCCGTCGCTTCGAGGAAAAGGCGGCCGAGCACTACGCCCTCGGCCAGATCGGCGGGTTCCTGCACCTCTCGATCGGTGAGGAAGCCGTGGCGGTGGGAGCGATCTCCACGCTGCGGCCGGACGACTACGTGATCTCGACGTATCGCGAGCACGGGCACTGCCTCGCCAAGGGCTCCGATCCGCGCCGCGCCATGGCCGAGCTGTTCGGACGTCGCGACGGCCTCAGCAAGGGCAAGGGCGGCTCGATGCACCTGTTCGACAAGTCGACGAACTTTCTCGGCGGCCACGCCATCGTGGGCGCCCACCTGCCGCTCGCCGCGGGCGTCGCGTTCGCGATCAAGTACCGGAAGGGCGATCAGGTCATCCTGTGCTTCTTCGGGGACGGCGCCGTGCCGCAAGGCGAATTCCACGAGTCGCTGAACCTGGCTGCCCTGTGGAAGCTGCCCGTCGTCTTCATCTGCGAGAACAACCGGTACGCGATGGGCACGTCGGTGGAGCGCGCCCTCGCCCAGCACGACATCTACAAGTTCGGCGAGATCTACGGCATCCCGTCCGAGCCCGCTGACGGCATGGACGTGCTCGCCATCCGCGACGCCGTCGGCCGCGCGGTGACCCGGGCGCGAACCGACAAGTCGCCCGCGCTCATCGAGGCCCGCACGTACCGCTTCCGCGGTCACTCCATGCGCGATCCCGCCGGCGCCGTCTACCGCACCAAGGACGAGGTCGAGCGCGAGAAGCTGCGCGACCCCGTCCATCTCTTCCGCGACCGCGTGCAGAAGGCGGGACTCCTCACCGACCAGGACGTCCAGACCATCGAGAAGGACGTCAACGACCGCATCGACGAGGCGGTCGCGTTCGCCGAGGCATCGCCGGAGCCGCCGCTGGAGTGGCTCCACACCGATGTCTTCCTCGAGCCCGAGTCCTAGCCGTGGCCGTCATCACGTATCGTGAAGCGCTCAACGCCGCGCTCCGCGAGGAGATGCGCCGGGATCCCAGCGTCTTCGTGATCGGCGAGGAAGTCGGCCTCTACGAGGGCGCCTACAAGGTGACGCAGGGGCTGTTGAAGGAGTTCGGCCCCGAGCGCATCGTCGACACGCCGATCGCCGAGTCGGGATTCACCGGCGTCGGGATCGGCGCCGCGATGGTGGGCCTGCGACCGGTCGTCGAGATGATGACGTTCAACTTCGCGCTGCTCGCCCTCGACCAGATCGTGAACTCCGCGGCGAAGATGCTCTACATGTCGGGCGGGCAGTTCAACATCCCGATCGTCATCCGCGGACCGGGCGGGCCCGCGCATCAGCTCGCCGCCCAGCACTCGCAGTCGATGGAGACGTACTTCTATCACGTCCCCGGATTGAAGGTCGTCCGTCCCACCACGCCCGCGGATGCGAAGGGACTGCTCAAGGCGTCCATCCGCGACGACAATCCCGTCATCTTCATCGAGTCCGAGACGCTGTACGCGGTGAAGGGCGAGGTCCCCGACGACGAGGACTTCGTCATCCCGCTGGGCCAGGCCATCGTGCGACGGCCCGGCACCGACGTCACCGTCATCGCCTACATGGGCATGATGTACCGCTCCATGGAGGCGGCCGAGGAGCTGGAGAAAGAAGGCATCTCGGTGGAGATCGTCGACCCGCGCACGCTGCGCCCCATGGATCAGGAGACGATCCTCGGCTCCGTGCGCAAGACGCATCGCTGTGTCGTGGTGGAAGCGGGCGCCGGATTCGCCGGGATGGGCTCGGAGATCGCGGCGGAGGTCACCGAGGAAGCGTTCGACGATCTGGACGCGCCGGTCGAGCGCGTGACGGGCGAGAGCGCGCCCATGCCGTACGCGCGCAACCTGGAGCGCGCGAAGACGCCGAGCAAAGAGAAGATCATGGCCGCCATCCGCAAGGTGTGTTACGCCGCGAACGGGAGCTGACCGATGGCCGTGACCAAGGTGGTGATGCCGAAGCTCTCCGACGCGATGGAGACCGGCAAGATCATCAAATGGCTGAAGCAGGAAGGCGACCGGATCAACGGCGGCGACATCCTGGCCGAGGTCGAGACCGACAAGGCCGACGTCGAGATGGAGGCGTTCGGCGCCGGCGTCCTGCGCAAGATCCTGATGCCCGCGGGGGCAAAGGTGCCGGTGGGCGGACTCATCGCGGTCATCGCCGAGCCGGGCGAGGACATCAACGCGCTGATCTCCAGCGCGCCGGCCGCAGCGCCAGCCCAGGAGTCCGCCGAGGTCTCCGAGCGTCCCGCCGCGGCGGGAGCGCCGCCCCGGCGGGAAGACCATGCGGCGCGGAAGCCGGCTCCCGCTGCCGGCCCC
>JBKPPN010000452.1:0-5772 GCA_046733575.1 Candidatus Methylomirabilota bacterium
CGCCGACATCGAGGACGGCGCCAACACCCTGCTCCTCGCCGCCCTCCATCTGGCCGGGAGAGAAGAACGATGAGAGCGTGGCGCCTTCCGTCCACGACGGAGCGCGTGCCACGTCCGGAGGACACGGTGACGCGCCTCGACGCGTCGGGATCGCGAGCCCTTCGCGATCTCGTGGGCTTCGATGCCGGCCCGGGGAGGGCCCGCCGACGATGAGCGAGCGCGACCGCCTCGCGGCGACGACGTCTGCCGGGTCGTGATCACGGCGGGCCTCCTCCGCACCACGATCACGGGCAGCCTCCCCAAGCCGTCGTGGCTGGCCGACACCGGCGCGATGTTCGCGCCGTGGCGAATCGCCGAGCCGGGGCGGCTCGCCGAGGCGCAGGACGATGCAGTTCGCCTCGTCCTCGCCGATCAGGATCACGCCGGCCTCGACATCGTGACCGACGGCGAGCAGCGGCGACGGCATTACATCTGGGGGTTCATCGGCGGACTCACGGGAATCGACGTCGACCGACTGGGCGAGAAGCAGACGCGCGCGGGCCGGTACGGCCCGACGACGAAGGTCGCCCGCGTGGTGGGCGAGGTGACGCGACCACGCGCGGTACTCGTCGACGCCCTCCGCTACGCCCGGGCGCAGACGACGCGGCCGGTGAAGGTGACGCTGCCCGGGCCCATGACCATCGTGGACACCGTCCTGGACGAGCATTACCGCGAGGACGAGGCGACGCTCGCGCGGCGCTTCGCCGCCATCGTGAACGCCGAGGCGCGCGCCCTGGCCGACGCGGGCGCGGACGTGATCCAGCTCGACGAGCCGTGCTTCAACATCTACGTCGACAAGGTCCGGGCGTGGGGCATCGACACGCTCGAGCAGGCGCTCGACGGTGTCCGCGCCACGACGGCGGTGCACATCTGCTACGGCTACGGCATCGACCGCGTCCTCGCGTGGAAGAAGCACAACACGAGCTGGGGCGAGTACGCGGTGACCCTCCCGCTCCTCGCCGCGTCGTCGGTGCGCCAGGTGTCGGTGGAGTGCGCGGCGTCCGGTGTCGACCCTGCCGTGCTCGGCACGCTCGACGGCAAGGACGTCATGGTGGGCGTCATCGACGTGGGAACCGAGGAGATCGAGACGCCGGAGACGGTCGCGTCGCGCATCCGTCGCGCGCTCGCCCACGTCCCGGCCGATCGGCTGCTGCCCTGCACCGACTGCGGCATGGTCCCGCGGAGCCGTGCCGCTGCGCGCGGCAAGATGCAGGCCCTCGTGGCGGGCGCCGCACTGGTCCGTCGCGAGCTGACGTGAGCGGGCGCTTACTCCGCGGGCGGCAGCGCGGCGCCCACGATGTACGGCGGAGCGACCGTGGCGTTCCGCACGCGAAGGCGCGCGACGACCGGCAGGTGATCCGAGGCGACCCGCGACAGGCGCGTGCGGTGCACGTGGAATTCGCGCCCCTCAAGGTCGCCGTCCCAGTAGATCCGGTCGAGGGCGAAGAGCGGGAACAGCGCGGGATGCGTGCGCCGCATCCGTCGCATGCGGGAGGGAAACTCCTTGCGCAGGCGTCGCGACACCGGGCCGCGATGCCACTCGTTGAAGTCGCCCAGGAGCACGCGAGGCCCGGCGAGGCCCGCGGACTCCTTGATGAACCCGGCAAGGCGGCGCACCTGGTCGCGTCGCTCGCGCATGGCGATCCCGAAGTGACTCACGAACACGTGCACCACGATGCCGCCCACGTCGAGGTCGACGCGCAGGCAGGTGCGCGGCTCGCGCCGCTTGAAGGTGAGGTCGCAGCTGCTGGAGCCCGTGACGGGCCAGCGCGTGAGCACGGCGTTGCCGTACGTGCCGTTGCGACCGTGACGCCGCGCCACGCCCATGACGAGCGTCATCCCGAGCCGCTCGGCCAGATGCGCGGCCTGATCGCCGTGCGAGGAGCCGACCTCGCGCACGACTTCCTGTAGCCCCACCACGTCGGCCGACGTCTCGGCGATCACGTCGGCAATGCGGTCCACGTCGAACCGGCGGTCGATGCCCACCCCGCGGTGGATGTTGTAGCTCAGCACGACCAGCTCCGTCACGGCGTCGCCCCGTCCCCGTCGTGATAGCGCATGAAGCAGCCGTAGAGCTGGGTCGGATGCGTGAGGGGCGACGGCAGCGGCACGCGCGTCGGCCACACGACGAACGCATGCAGCTCCTCGGGCGACGGTCCCGCGTGGGCGCCGATCTCGGCGACGTACGACACGTTGCCCGCGGAGGCGCCGGTGCCGTAGATCACGAGGTCCCCGGCGCTCGGCATGGTCATGAGGTCCTTGATGCCGTCCAGGACCAGCCCGACATCCGGCCGTCCCGCGAAGGGCCCGGTATCGGTGGCACTCAGCACGACGTGCTTCCCCGCCCAGGCGCACACGGGTCCGTCCGCGGAGCGGGCCAGGACGAACCCCACGTCGCGCCGGCGCGAGAGGCCGTCGATGAGGTCGGGATAGCGCGCCGCGATCGCCGCGCGGTCGAGGGGCTCCGGCACGTCGACGAAGTAGATGAACGCGTTCGGTCCCGCCGCGATGATCCGCACGCCGTGACGCTCGCGCGCCTCGCGCTCCTCGCGGCCCGTGCGCGTGAAATCACGGTCCAGGTAGTTGACGAACCGCTGGAGGAGACCGGGACTGTGCTGGGCGCGAAAGGCCCGCACGTCAGCGAGCAACCGCGAGGGGTGACGCGGCGAGCGCGCGCGCTCGGCGCTGCCCGGCGTGAACACGTCGTCGAATAGGACCTCCTCGAGCCCGCGGCCGTGATTCAGGCGCTGCACCGGCACGCAGTGCGCCTGGCCGTGATCGGACAGCACGTACAGGTCGTAGCCGTACTCCGGGACGCGACGGACGGCGCGGGCGAGGGCGCGGATCGACTCGTCGACGCGGCGGAGCGAGCGCACGGCGAGCGGATGGTCGGGACCGTAGGCGTGCGCGAACACGTCGTAGTCGAGGTAGTTGACATAGATGGCGGGGACGCCGCGATAGACGTCGCGCGACACGGCCAGGGTGAAGAACTCCCGCACCCACACCGACACGCCGATCTTGATGAAGACGCGCTTCACGCCGCGTCGCGCCTCGGTCACGGGATCGGCGACCAGGCGCAACAGCGCGCGAGCCAGCTCGTACATCGTCAGCGTGGCGCCCTTCACCGCCGTCCAGAAGAGGATGACGAAGGCCGACAGCAGGCGCAGCACCCCGCGCCCGGTGGGTCGGGTGAGGCTCGCGAAGCTGAAGAAGTTGTTCACGGCGCCGCCCGTGAACACGCACCCGTACGCGCTTCCGTCTTCCAGGATGCCGCGGCGGCCCGTGGCCTGCCCGGCCTCGACGTCGGCCGCGTCGCCCGCGCGGGGAAAGTGGATGTCGCGGCGCCGTCGCTTGTCGTGATAGTGAAAGCCCGGGATGTCGGGACGCACGCCATACATCGCCGCCATCTGGAAGGCCGGCGTCGACGTGGGGAGCCCGACCGACATGGGCTCGAGCCGATGCGTGCGCTCCACGAGCCGACGCAGGAACGGCATGCGACCCTGGGCGAGCGCGCGCTCCAGCACCGCGCGCGACAGCCCGTCGATCTGCACGATCACGAACCGACGGCGACCCGAGGCGGGCGCAGGACCGAGCCGGATGCGGCGAACGACGCGGTCCACGAGGTGCTGGAGCGCGAGGAAGACGTCGTCGAGCGGCATAGCGGTCAGAACAAGTGTAATATCGGCCGCACCGAGGAGGCGAGCAGGAGGCGCACATGACGGCGCAGGAACGGGCCGAGGCGCATCTCAGAAAACACGAGGGACTGTTCTTCTGCGCCGCCTGTCTCGCTCACGAGCTCGGCGTTCCCGCGCTGGAGGGACGCACCGTCCTGTGGACCCTGCAGGCCCTGCCCGGCTTCGAGATGCGCGGCACGAAGTGCGTCAGCTGTCTTCGCGGCAAGCGCACCATCCGCTACGTCGGCGGCCACAGCGTGGTGGGTGCGCCCGCGCAGGTCGTCCTCTTCCTCCTGAGCAACCAGGACATCTATCTGTGCGAGGCGTGCATCGCCTTCGCGGTGGAGATCAGCCTGGCCGAGGTGCGTCGGGTCGTCGCCTATGTGGCGCCGCTGGCCGAGTTCGATCGTCGCGAGGGCCTCTGCACGGTGTGTGCGCGTCACACCACCATCGTCATGGCGCGGTCGTTCGACAAGGCCGCGAGCGATCGCCTCGCGCAGATCGTCACCGGAACGGTGCCGTACCGCGGCTGGCGCATCGACCTCCTGTCGTATCGCATCGCGCAGGGCTGGCGTCCGTTCGTGCTCATCAAGGGCTCGCGCGTCGGACAGCTACCCGATGCGCCGAGCGTGATGTGGAGCGCGTTTCCCACCAAGGCGGAAGCGGACGCGGAGGCCCTGCAGGCCGCCAAGACCTGGATCGACAAGGTCAGCGACTGACCGCCGGCGGCGAGGCCGTCTCCACCGCCTCGCCGCTCGCCAGCGCGACGAGCGCCTCCGCGAGCTCCCGCACGTCGAGCGCAGCGTCGACGTGGTCCTTGGAGATCGCCAACGCGGGCAGGATCCCGAAGATCGCGTCCGACGGCCGCTGCACGAGGGAGAGACCGCCGCGTGACTTGATCTCGTTCAGCCCGAGGACGCCGTCGCTGCCCATGCCGGAGAGCACCACGCCGACGGCGTGAGGTCCACGGTCAGCCGCCACGGATCGGAAGAGCGGATCGATGGCGGGACGGAAGCGATGCTCCTTCGGCCCACGCGAGAGGTGGAGACGACCGCGCTCGAGCGTCATGTGCTGGTCGCGCGGCGCCACGTACACGTGACCCGGCGCGATCGGCGTGTCGTCCTCGGGCTCGAGCACCGTCAGCCTCGTCTGACGTCCCAGCACCCCGGGCAGGTGCGTCTCGTAGAGCGGCGGTCGATGCAGCACGAGCACGATCGACGCGGGCAGATTGCGCGGCAGGGCGCGTAGCAGCTCGAGAAGAGCCTCCACGCCGCCCGCCGACGCCCCGATCGCGATGGTGTCGCGGCGGACCCCGTCGGCGTTGATCATGACTCCGTCGCGCCGGGCGCGGTGCCCGCGTCCTCGACGATGCCGAGGTCCACCGCTTCCGTGGTGTCGATGAGACGTCGCACCTCGTTGGACAGAACGAGCAGCGCCTCGGTGCGGCGGCGATACTCGGCGCGCGCCGCGTCCGACCGCGTTCGCGACTGCAAGTCCGTCAACAGTGCGGCCAGCTCGTCGACGGCGGTCACGGCCGTCCACAGGCGGTCCTCCAGCCGCTCTTCCTTCGCTCCGAGGACTTCCGAGAGACCGTAGCTGTGACCGATCCGACACACGAAGTGAAGTCCGCCGCCCATCTCGCGCACGGTCAGCGTCCCCCCGCAATCGGGACAGGCCAAGGCGGCCACGCGCGGCGCCCCGTCGACGGCCTCGGGCAATGCCTGCTGCACGCCAAACGGCACAGCAAAAACCGTGCTGGTGACGCAGATGGACCAAGCGCCTCCGCATTTCAAGCTTCACGGAGGTCGTGGAGCGAGTGCTGGGCGAGGGCTGGCCTCGATGGGACCGGCGGCTCAGCCGCCGCGCTCGATGCCATCCACGAGCATGGTGGCGAGTGCGCCCGTGATGCCGCCGGCTTCGTTGCGCAGCGGGATGACGCGGATCGCCGCCCGGCCTTCCTGACCGCTCCGGGACCTGAACGGGACGTCGAGCAGCTGCTCGGCTCTGCCCTCGCGGATCACGCGCACGGCCGCCGCGCTCACCGCGCGCGCGGCAGGTC
>JBKPPN010000453.1:0-6907 GCA_046733575.1 Candidatus Methylomirabilota bacterium
CGAGGACGCCGTGCCAGACGGCGTCGATGACGTAGCCGAGACACTGCACGACGATCGACAGCCAGACCCACGTGCGCGTCCATTGGGGCGCCATGCCGAGCGCGGTGCGTGCATCGCGACGGCCAGCGACATCTCGGCTGAAGCGTGCGAATCTTTCCCGAGACGCGCGCGTCAGGCGGCGGGCGCGGGGGAGGTGCGATCGTGAAGTACATGCTCTTGATCTACGGGGACGAGCACGCGCTGAGTGATCTCGAGCGCGAGCAGTGCTACCAGGAGTCGGCGCAGCTCGCTCACGACATCAACGGAACGGGACAGTACATTGCGGCCGCGCCGCTGCATCCGACGTCCACGGCGACCAGCGTGCGGGTCCGGGAGGGCAAGCGGCTCGTCACGGACGGTCCGTTCGCGGAGACGCGGGAGCAGCTCGGCGGCTTCTTCATGATCGAGGCGGCCGACCTCGACGAGGCGCTGGAGGTGGCGGAACGAATTCCCATGGCTCGTCGCGGCACCGTCGAGATCCGCCCGGTGATCGAGGTGCCGGGGCTGCCCGAGGCGCCGGCCGGCGGCGGTCGCGAGACGGCCGCCGCGTCACGCGCGACGGATCAGGCCCGCCGCAGATAATCGAACGCGGACAGCGCGTGGATCTTCACCACGTGCAGGAACTCGTCGACGGACACCGATTCGTCCGGGGCGCCCATGCTCTGGGGTGACGGCCCGTAGACGTACGCGGGCACGCCGGCCGCGCGCCAGAAGCGACAGTCCGTCGCCCCGAGCGAGACGATGGCGGGCGGCCGGACCCCGATGAGCGCCTCGGCATTGCGCTGGATGTGGTGCACCATCTCGTGATCCGGATCCGACCACGCCGCGCCCGGTGAGAGCGGTCGCGCCTCCCACGTGACGCCGGGATGGCGGGCCACGATCCCGTCGACAGCGGCCTGGACTTCCGCTGCGTCGATTCCGACGGGCAGCCGGGCGTCGACCTCCATCTCGCACTCCGACGGGAGCATGTTCACCTTGACGCCGCCACGCATCACGCCCAGGTTCACGCTCACGCGCTGCGCGACCGCCGTCGCTCCCGCGCCGAGGCCGCGCTCGATGGCCTGGCGCGCGTCCACGGCGCTCATTGCGCGCTCGACGGCGGGCGGCACGCGAGGAACGAGGTCCTCGAGCGACTCGAGGTCGCGCGCCAGCGCCACCGCGATCTTGTTCGCGCTCGCGCTCGTGTGCGGATACGCGCTGTGTCCTCCTCGCGTGCGCACGAGGAAACGCATCCACATGATGGCCTTCTCGCCGAAGCGCACGGTGTACGGACTGCTTGGCTCGCCGTTCAGCACGCAGTCGCCCAGCACGTCGTCGGGATGGTGCTCGACGAGGTACGCGCTGCCCCAGCGCCCGCCGGTCTCCTCGTCGGACACCAGCGTCAACGTGAGACGACCGCCGAGATGCTCGGCGAGGCCGCAGAGATACGCGTAGACGAAGATCGATGCGGTCGTGCCGCACTTCATGTCGACCGTGCCGCGGCCGTGCACGCGTCCGTCGACCAGGTCGCCCGACAGGGGGTCGCGCGACCAGCGTCCCGGATCGCCGATGGGGAACACGTCGAGATGGCCATTGAGCACGAGATGCTTGCCCGGCACCGCGAAGCGCCGGGTGGCGACGATGTTCGGCATCGTCACCTGCGGCGCGATCACCTCCGACGGCAGCGTCGCCTCATCGAGGACTGCGCGGACGAAGTCGGCGGCGGCGCGCGTGTCGCCGGGCGGATTGCACGTGTCGATGCGTGTGAAGGCCTGCAGGAACGCGATCAGCCGGCGCTCGTCCGCCTCGATGCGGCCGAGGAGCGCCGCGCGCGCGTCGCTCACAGTGTGGGCAGGCTGAGCGGCGTGATCTCCGTCGAGCGCCGGCGACGTCCGTCGCGCTCGGGGACGGCGGCTTCCATGCGGCGCTGGGCCTCGGTGAGGCGGCCGAGCGCGTCGGCGTGGTCGAGGGTCAGCACGCGGCCCTTCTCGACGACCTTCTGGCCGTCGACGTAGACCTGCCGCACGGCGCGGTCGGCGGCGTGGAAGACGAGCGACCGCAGGGGATCGCGCGCCGGCATCATCCACGGGTTCGTCAGATCGACGAGCACCAGGTCGGCGCGCGCGCCCGGCGCGAGCCGTCCGATATCGTCGCGCAGGAGGCCGGTGGCGCCGCCGACGGTGGCGGCGTGAAAGACATCGGCCATCTCGAGGCTCTTGATGTCCTCGGCGGCGATGCGTCCCAGCACGGTGGCCCAGCGGATCTCCTCCAGCATGTTCTGCGGCACCGTGTCGGTGCCCATGCCGAGGTTGACGCCCGCGTGCCGGTACTTGCCGAAGCTCTCCAGCGTCTGGCCGTAGCGGGCGAAGGGCGTGGGACAGTGCGCGACGGTCGTCTTCGTCTCGGCGAGGATGCCGACGTCCTTGCGCGACCACCAGTGCAGCCAGGAGTGCTCGTCGATGAAGATGGCGTGACCGAGGATCGTGCCGGCGCCGGTGAGGCCGAGCGAGTGCGCCCACTGCACCGGCGTGATCCCGTGGCGCTTCACCATCTCGTAGAACTCGGAGACGCCCTGGGCGCAGTGGACGGTGAAGGGCAGCGAGCGCTCGCGCGCGGCGGCGACGGCGTCGCGGAGCAGGTCGTCCGTGCAGGTGTCGATCTGCGCGGGCGAGATCATGCCGGAGAGGCGGCCGCTCGGATGCGCGGCCAGGCTGTCGACCAGCTTCAGCGCCGCGTCCATCCCGCGACGGCCCTCGTCGGGGTTCCACTCGTACTCGAGCTCGTGCGAGCGGCGCAGCACCCATCGCGACGACGCGAACCACGGCGCGAGCACCACGCGCATCCCGGTCTTCGCCGCAAGCTCGAGCCAGCCCGGGATGATGCCACTCAGGTCGGCCACGGTCGTCACGCCCGAGAGCAGCAGCTCGCAGTAGGCGGCCTCCGCGCACGCGAGCTTCCCCTCGTCGTCGGGCCAGTACGCCTGCGAGCGCTCGAAGAGGCCGGACATGTACATCTCGGGCACGCCGTGCTCCTCGCGGATGCCGCGATAGGCCGCCTCCAGCATCGGATGTGAGTGGACGTCGACGAGACCCGGCATCACCATGAGCCCGCGTCCCTCGATGGTCTCGTCGGCCGCGCCGCGGTAGCCCTTACCGACGAACGTGAGCGCGCTGCCCGAGAAGGCGACGTCGCCGTGCTGGAGATAGGCGTGACGTCGTGCGCTGGCGTCCCACGCGATCACCCAGTCGGCGTTCCGGATGCAGGTCGTCCTGGCCATGGCACTGTCCTCCGAGGCTAGGCGCCGTCGACGGTGGCGCCCGCAGGGTCACCAAGATGGCGAGTCCCGTCGCCGCGGTCAAGAGCGCGGGTCGCGATTGCCACGCTGACTAAGCTGGAAGTATGAGCGCGGCGCCCACGACGCCGTGGCGCCCGCGCGCCAACCCCTGGATCATCGCGCTCTCCGTGATGCTGGCCACGTTCATGGAGGTGCTCGACACGTCCGTCGCCAACGTCGCGCTGCCTCACATCGCGGGGAGCCTGGCCGCGAGCACGGACGAGGCGACGTGGGTGCTCACGAGCTACCTCGTGTCCAACGCCATCATCCTCCCTGCGGCGGCGTGGCTCGGCGGCATGGTCGGTCGCAAGCGCCTGCTCATGTGGTGCATCGTGCTCTTCACGATCGCGTCGGTGGCGTGCGGCGCCGCGTTCAGTCTCGGCATGATCGTGCTCGCGCGCGTGCTGCAAGGCCTGGGCGGCGGCGCGCTTCAGCCGATCGCGCAGGCGGTTCTCCTCGAGAGCTTTCCCCCCGAACGTCGCGGCGGCGCGATGGCGGTGTACGGGATGGGCGTCGTGGTGGCGCCGATCATCGGACCCACGCTGGGCGGGTGGATCACCGACAACTATTCCTGGCGCTGGATCTTCTACATCAACGTGCCCGTGGGCGCGCTGGCTCTCGTCATGACGCAGATGTTCGTCGAGGACCCGCCGTACATCCGGCGCGCGCGCGGCGGGCGGCTGGACTACGTGGGATTCGGGTTCATGGCGCTGTGGCTCGGCACGTTGCAGATCGTGCTCGACAAGGGCCAGGAAGAGGACTGGTTCGCGTCCGTCTTCATCCGCGTGCTGACCGTCACCTCCATCGTGGCGCTGGTGGCCTTCCTCACGCGTGAGCTGACCGCGTCGGAGCCGATCGTCGACCTGCGCGTGCTGCGCGAGCGCAACTTCGCCGTCGGCGTCGCGCTCATCACGGCCATGGGCATCGTGCTGTACTCCACCACGGCGCTCATGCCGCTCTTCCTGCAGACGCTGCTCGGCTATCCCGCCCTGCAGAGCGGCGAGGCGATGACCCCGCGCGGCGTGGGGGCGCTGATCTCCATGGTCCTCATCGGACGACTCGTGCGCGTCGTCGACGCGCGTCTGCTCATCAGCGGCGGCTTCGTCGGCGTGGCCGCCGCGACGTACCTGCTGGGCGGCCTGAACCTGGAGGTGGCCATGCGCAACGTCGCGTGGCCGAACGTGCTCGCGGGGCTCGCCATGGGGTTCATCTTCGTGCCGCTCACCACGGCGACGATGGGCACGCTCTCGAACGAGCAGATGGGCAACGCCACCGGTCTCTATAACCTGATGCGGAACATCGGAGGCAGCATCGGCATCGCGGGGGCGACGACGATGCTCGCCCGCGGCGCGCAGAGGCACCAGGCGCTCCTCGCCCAGCACCTGACGCCGTACGACCCCGAGTTCCAGAATCGGCTCGACGTCGTCGGCGGCGCTCTCGCCGGCGCGCTGGGCTCGGTGGACGCGCAGACGGGTGCGCTCGCCCAGATGCAAGCGCTCGTCATCCGGCAAGCGACGCTCCTCGCGTTCGTGGATCAGTTCCGGTGGCTGGCCGTCCTCTGCCTGCTCTGCATCCCGCTGGTGTGGCTCTTCAAGAAGGTGAGAGCGCGCGCCGGCGTCGTCGCGCACTGATGATGGACCGGTCCTTGCAACCTCCAGGTCAGAATATGGAGCCGCCGGCACGCCCGAGTGACGCCCCTCCGACTCCCGCCGACGGTGCAACGAATGGCCATGGCGGCGTGCCGTCTTCGGGGCCACAGCGCGTTGATCCGCTACCGATCTACCGACGGCCGCGTGCCGTCGTGGTGATCGTCGCCGTGGTGGTCGCGCTGATCGCGGGCGGCGTGGGCTACTGGCTGCACTCGCGAGGGCGCGAGTCGACCGACGACGCCTTCATCGAGGGCCGCATCGTGCGCGTGAGCGCCCAGGTTCCGGGCCAGGTCATGGATCTCCTCGTGACCGACAACGAGGCCGTGAAGGAAAACCAGGTGCTGCTCCGCCTCGACGACCGGCAGTACCGCGCTGCGGTCGACCAGGCGCGGGCCGATGTGCGCGTGGCGGAGACCGAGGCGCAGCGCACAACCGACGACGCGCGCCGAGCCGAGGCGCTCTTCGCGCGCGCGCTCATCGCGGCGGCGGATCGCGAGCACGCCATCGCGGCCGCGCGGACGGCGGCGAGTCAGGTCGATGCCGCGCGCCAGCGGCTCGCGCAGGCCGAGCTCAATCTCTCGTACACGACCATCCGGGCGCCCGAGGCGGGCCACGTCACCCGTCGCACCGTGGAGGATGGTCAGTACGTGCAGGTCGGTCAGGCGCTGCTCGCCATCGTGCCGAACGACCTCTGGGTCGTGGCCAACTTCAAGGAGACGCAGCTCCGGAACATGCGGCCGGGCCAGCGCGTCGACATCAAGGTCGACGCGTACCCGCACAGGGTGTTCCACGGTCACGTCGACAGCATCCAGCGCGGCACGGGTGCGCGGTTCAGCGTCCTGCCGCCGGAGAATGCGTCGGGCAACTTCGTCAAGGTCGTGCAGCGGGTGCCGGTCAAGATCGTCTTCGACGACCCGCCCGATACGCAGTTTCCGCTCGGCCCGGGGATGTCGGTGGTGCCGACCGTCTTCGTGGGGTGATTGCTCGGAGGTTGCTGGGTTAGCGGTTGCTTCTGCGTGGCGGGTGCGGGGGCGGGGCGGCGACGCCTGCATGGCTCGCCTGTCGCCGTAAGCGCGAAGCGCGCACGACTCGCTCGGCCCCCCATCCCCCAGAGGGGGCCTGTTTTCGGCTCGTCCAGCGTTTGCGGCTCGCTCGTCGTGCACGCTTCGCGCAACGGCGACGACGGCTCGCCATGACGGCGTCGCCACCCCGCCCCCACACCCGCCACGCGGTCGCCGGCCACTCCACTCGCACTTCGTTTGTCTTCGGTCGATTCACTGGCCCAACGTCGCGGTTTCCGTCAACCGGTTCACACCACGAGCTCGGCGGCGGCCGGCGTCTATCGATCGCGCAGGCGGGGGTTGAGGGCGTCGTTGAGGCCGTCGCCGATGAGGTTGAGGGAGAGGACGGTGACGAGGATGGCGAGGCCGGGGATAGCGGTGAGGTACCACTCGGTGCGCAGCATCTCGCGGCCGGCGCCGATCATCGAGCCCCAGCTCATGACGTTGGGGTCGCCGAGGCCGAGGAAGGCGAGGCCGGACTCCGTCAGGATCGCGGTGGCGACCATGATCGACGCGGTGACGATGATCGGGGGGAGGGCGTTGGGGACGATCTGGCGGACGATGATGCGGGTGTCGCCCATGCCGACGGCGCGGCAGGCCTGCACGAACTCGCGCTGACGCAGGGTCAGGAATTCGGCGCGGACCAGGCGCGCCACGGCGGGCCACGACACGAGCGCGATGGCGAGGATCGTGGAGCGGATCGACGGACGCGCGATCACCACGACCACGATGACGAACACGAAGGGCGGAATGGTCTGGAAGCCCTCGGTGGTGCGCATGAGGAGATCGTCGATCGCGCCGCCGTGGTACCCGGCGAGGGCGCCAACGAGAACGCCGACGCAGAG
>JBKPPN010000454.1:0-3589 GCA_046733575.1 Candidatus Methylomirabilota bacterium
GGATCGTCCACGAAGAACGTGCTCATCGGGTCCCGTTCCCTTCGCGTCGCGGTCGTGAGTTGCGGTGCACGGCTCCCCGTCACTGTCGCAGCGAACGCCAGCGCGTCTCCGCGGCGACGAAGCCCTCGCCGCGATCGATGAGGTCGCCGCGGGGCCCACGTCGCGCGCGCGCGTCGTCCGTCGCCGCCTTGTCGATCTCGAGCGTCAGGGGATCGATGCCCACGCCGTAGTCCTCCAGCGCGGCGTGCGGCGTGACGAACCCGCGCGCGACGTCCGTGCGCACGCGCACGGGGTCGCGCGTGAACGGATCGCCCCAGCCTCCGCCGCCGCACGTCTCGAAGCGAAGGAGGTCGCCGCCGTGAAGGACGATCCCGTCGCCCAGGGGCGGGAGCTCGCGCTCGTTCGCCGTGCCGGGATTGAGGATCACGCGGCCGGTCCGCCCCGCGCGCCCGCCCGCGACGCCGTAGGGCGCCACCAGCGCGTTCTCCATCCGCGTCGCCAGCTCCGCGCGCTCGCACAGCACCCGCACGTCGCGCACGGCGCCCGTGCCGCCGCGATGCTGACCGGGACCGCCCGAGTCGGGACGCACGCCGTAGCGCTCGATGCGGAGCGGGAAATCGCGCTCGACGTACTCGACGGGATAGTTCTCCTGCGCGATGTAGTAGATGACGTCGACACCGTCGGCGAACGGCCGGGCGCCCAGCCCCACCCCGAGCCCCTCGATGCAGAGGATGGGACGCTGGCGCTCGGCGTCCCAGGCGCGGAAGTAGTAGAGGACGTACACGGGCGAGCCCGCCGGCACACGGCCGCCGTTGCCCTGGGCCAGCGCGCCGAAGATGCACGACATCACGCGAAAGCGCGTGTTCGCCCGCATGCCGAGCGGGGCGGGGAAGCGCGGCTTGAGCAGGCTGCCCTCGCGCACGATCCACTCGTCGAGGTTCTGCAGGAGCCCCTCGTTGACCTCGAGCGCCGGGTCGAGCGACTGCAGGTAGCGCCCGAACGCGATCCGGAGCAGCCCTGGGTTCGTCATGTAATTGATCGGACCGCGCGCCTGGTCGTCGGACCGCGAACCGTCGAGCGTGACACGATCGCCCGTGCGCGTCAGCGTGAGGTCGACGCGATACGGCCGCGCCTCCGTACCGCCGTCGCTGTCGAGGAAGTCGTGAAAGCTCCACGAGCCCTCGGGAATCATCTGCAGGAACAGCTCACGCGCCCGCGCGCCCGTCTCGCTGATGTAGGCGTCGAAGGCGGCCGTCACCGTGGGAGTGCCGTAACGCGTGAAGAGCTCGACGAGGCGACTCTCGGCCAGCCGGCACGAGGCCATCATGGCCCGCGTGTCGCCCTCCACCATGTCGGGCATCCGGGAGTTGCGCAGGAAGATCCGGTATGCCTCCTCGTTGAGCTGCCCCTCGCGCACGATGCGCACGGGCGGGACGAGCGTGCCCTCATGGTAGATCTCGGTCGCGTGCGGCGAGATGCTGCCCGCGCGTAGGCCGCCGATGTCCTGGTAGTGACCGAACGTCGCCGCGAAGGCGACCAGCGCGCCGTCGTGGAAGATCGGCACCACGAACACCATGTCCTGGTGATGCTGGACCGCGCCGTCCGTGACGTAGGGATCGTTGAACCAGTAGACGTCGCCGGGCCGCATCGACTCGAGCGGGTAGGTGGCGAGGATGGCGGCGAGCATGTTGGGACCGCTCGCGGAGATGTGACACGCCACGATGCGGCCGGTGGCGTCGTAGATGCCGACGAAGTAGTCCTTCTTCTCCTTGATGAAGGGCGACATCGCGCATCGCTCCATCAGGGACTCCATCTCCTTGATGGTCGACGTGAGCGCGCCGCGCACGATCTCGAGCGTGATGGGATCGACGGTCACTCGGCCCTCCGTCACCGGCGTTCCAGGATGATGCTGAGGCTCTCGTCGACGCGCGCCTGAAATCCCGGCGCGACGAGCACCGTGGTGTCCTGCTGATCGACGATGGCCGGCCCCGCGAACGTCATCCCCGGCGCGAGACGATCGCGCGCGTACACGGCGCAGTCGACGAAGCCGCGCCCCATGAAGTGCACGCGCTTGCCGTCCTGGCGCGCGGTCGCCACGTCGCCGCCCGAGCGCGACGACGCCGGCGTGGCGCGCTCGGGGAGACGGCCGATCGCCGTCACGCGGAGGTTCACCAGCTCGACCGTGGCCGACGGGATGTCGTAGCTGTAGAGCCGGCGATGCTCGCCGTGGAACGTCTGCACGAGCTCCTGCAGACGCGACGGGGTGAGCGCGCCCTCGCCGAGCGGACACGTCAGCTCGAAGCTCTGGTGCTGGTAGCGGAGATCGGCGCTGCGCTCCAGGCGCTGCCGCTCGCGCGGCACGTGCTCGTCGTCGAGCCACGCGCGCCCCTGCGCCTCCAGCTCCCGCCACGCCGCCTCCGCCACCGACACGTCGCCGCGGGCGTCGAGACCCCGCGTCGCCGTGCCGGCCGTGAGGACGAACGTTGTCCTGATGTCGGTGTCGAGCAGTCCCCACGTCGACAGCACGCCGGGATGCGGCGGCACGACGACGGTACGGATGTCGAGCAGCTCGGCGAGACGGCAGGCGTGCAGCGGGCCGGCGCCGCCGAAGGCCACGAGCGAGAATGCGCGGGGATCATGCCCGCGGCCGACGGACACCGCGCGGACGGCCCGCGCCATGTTGTTGTCCACGACCTCCACGATGCCCGCCGCCGCGTCGTCGAGGGAGAGTCCGAGCGGGCGTGCGATCCTCGTCTCGATCGCCGCGCGCGCGGCCTGCACGTCGATGGGGATCTCGCCGCCGAGGAGCGCCGCGGGAATGCGACTCAGCACGAGATGCGCATCGGTGACCGTCGGCTCGGTGCCGCCGCGGCCGTAGCACACGGGGCCGGGCTCGGCGCCCGCGCTGCGCGGGCCGACGGTGAGGCGACCGCCCGCGGCGACGGCGATGCTGCCGCCGCCCGCGCCGATCGTGTTGATGTCCAGGATGGGGAGCTTCAGCGGGAACGCGCCCACGGCGCCGTCCTTGGTGATCTCGGGACGGCCGTCGCGCACCAGGCAGATGTCCGCGCTCGTCCCGCCGACGTCGACGGAGATGATGTCCTTGAATCCCGCCGCGCGCGCCACGCTGACCGCGCCGATCACGCCGGCCGCGGGTCCCGAGAGCACGGTCTGCACGGGCTGGCGGATGCACGTCGCGGCGCTGGTCACGCCGCCGTCCGACTTCATGATGAGGAGGGGCGCGCGGACGCCGTCCGCGTCGAGGGCCTCGCGCAGCACGCTCACGTAGCGGCTCACCGGCGGCATGACGGCGGCGTTCAGCGCGGTGGCCATGCTGCGCTCGAACTCGCGGAACTGCGGCAGCACCTCCGACGAGAGCGACACGAGCAGCTCGGGGTACTCCTCGCGGAGGATGGCCTGCATCCGGCGCTCGTGCGCCGGATTCGCGAAGGCGTGCAGGAACACGACGGCGACCGCGGGCACGCCGAGCTGCGCCAGGTGTCGCGCGACGTGCCGCGCCTCGTCCTCGTCGAGCGGCGTGAGGACGGCGCCGTGCGCGTCGAGTCGCTCCCTCACCTCGAACACGCGG
>JBKPPN010000455.1:0-6736 GCA_046733575.1 Candidatus Methylomirabilota bacterium
CGTCAAGGCGAACGAAGACAACCCGATGCTGATCATCACGCAGGTCCATCCGGTCTACGTCTCATTCGCCGTGCCCGAGGTGCACCTGGCCGCGGTCAAGAAGTACCGCGCCGAGGGGTCGCTCAAGGTCGAGGCCGTCCCCTCCGACACGAAGGTCCCCGCCACGGGGACGCTGACGTTCATCAACAACGTGGTCGATCAGACCACGGGGACGATCCAGCTCAAGGCGACGTTCCAGAACGCCGACAACGCGCTCTGGCCCGGTCAGTTCGTCGATGTGGTGTTGACGTTGACGCGCGAGACCGCCGTCGTCGTCCCCACCCAGGCCGTGCAGTCGGGTCAGCAGGGACCCTTCGTGTTCGTCGTCGGTCCCGACCAGAAGGTCGCGGCGCGCCCGGTGAAGCCGGGGCGGCGTCTGGCGCGCGAGATCATCATCGAGCAGGGCGTCGCCGCGGGCGATCGCGTGGTGACGGACGGGCAGCTGCGCCTGGTGCCGGGCGCCCACGTCGAGGTCAAGCCACAGCGGTCATGAGTCCCGTCCTCTTCATCCGCCGTCCGGTTCTCACCACGCTGCTGATGGCCGCGATCCTGCTCTTCGGTCTGATGGCGTACCGGCTGCTGCCCGTGAACGACCTGCCCAACGTCGACTTCCCGACGATCCAGGTCACGGCGTCGCTGCCCGGGGCCAGCCCGGAGACGATGGCCGCCGCGGTGGCCACGCCGCTGGAGAAGCAGTTCACGACCATCGCCGGCATCGACTCGATGACGTCGACGAGCGCGCTCGGCGTCACCAACATCACGATCCAGTTCGCGCTCGAGCGCAACATCGACGGCGCCGCGCAGGACGTGCAGTCCGCCATCACCAAGGCGTCGGCGTTGCTGCCGCCGGGGATGCCGACGCCGCCCGTCTTCCAGAAAGTGAATCCCGCCGACCAGCCCGTGATTTACCTGGCCCTCAGCTCGCCGACGCTGCCGCTCTACACGGTGGACGAGTACGCGCAGACCACCATGGCCCAGCGCATCTCGACCATCAGCGGCGTGGCCCAGGTGACGGTGTTCGGCTCGCAGAAGTACGCCGTGCGCGTGCAGGTCGACCCGCGCGCGCTCGCCGCGCGAGGCATCGGCATCGATGAAGTGGCCAGCGCGGTGGCGCGCGCCAACGTCAACAAGCCGACCGGCACGCTCTACGGCGCGCACCAGGCCGTCAACGTCATGGCCACGGGCCAGCTGATGGACGCGTCGGGTTACCGGCCGATCATCGTGGCCTACCGTAACGGCGCCCCCGTGCGGCTGGACGAGGTGGGCCGCGTGATCGACGGCGTGCAGACGGACAAGGTCGCGAGCTGGTTCAACGACGACCGGGCCGTCGTGCTGGCCGTGCAACGGCAGCCCGGCACCAACACCATCGAGGTCGTGGACGGCATCCGCGCGCTGCTGCCGGTGTTCCGGCAGCAGATGCCCGCCTCGGTGAGCCTGGCCGTCCTCTACGACCGGTCGCAGGCGATCCGCGAGTCGGTCCACGACGTCCAGTTCACGCTGATCCTCACCGTCGCGCTCGTGATCATGGTCATCTTCCTGTTCCTGCGGAACGTGTCGGCCACCGTGATCCCGAGCCTGGCCGTGCCGCTGTCGATCATCGGCACGTTCGCCGCGATGTACTTGCTGGGCTACACGATCGACATCATCTCGCTCATGGCCCTCACGCTCTGTGTCGGGTTCGTGGTCGACGACGCGGTCGTCATGCTCGAGAACATCGTGCGCCACATGGAGCAGGGGAAGCCGCGCATGCAGGCCGCCATCGACGGCGCGCGCGAGATCGGCTTCACGATCCTGTCCATGACCATCTCGCTCGCCGCGGTGTTCATCCCCGTGCTGTTCATGGGCGGCGTGGTGGGCCGGCTCCTGCACGAGTTCGCGGTGGTGATCGGGGTGGCCGTGCTGGTGTCGGGCTTCGTCTCGCTGACGCTGACGCCGATGCTGTGCAGCCGCTTTCTGCGTCCGCCCCACGAGGGCCACAACCGGCTGTACCGCATCTCCGAGCGGTTCTTCGACGGGATGCTCCACGCCTACGACACCACGCTGAAATGGGTGCTGCGGCATCGCATCGTGACCATGGCCTCGCTGGTGGTGACGCTCGTCCTGACGGGATACCTCTTCACGATCATCCCCAAGGGCTTCATTCCCAACGAGGACACCGGGCAGATCTTCGCCTTCACCGAGGCATCGCAGGACATCTCCTTCGAGGCCATGAAGGAGAAGCAGCGGGCGGTGGCCGACATCGTCCGGAAGGATCCCTACGTCGAGCAGTTCATGTCCTTCATCGGCGTGAGCGGCTCCAGCGCCGTGCTCAACAACGGACGCATCTTCATGCGGCTCAAGCCGGCCGACCAGCGGCCGTCCGCCGAGAAGGTGATCGAGGAGCTCCGGCCGAAGTTCGCCACCATCCCGGGCATCCGCGTGTACCCGCAGGTGCTGCCCACCATCCGCATCGGCGGCAACCTGACGAAGGCCGTGTACCAGTACACGCTGCAGGACGGCGACCTGCAGGAGCTCTACTACTGGGCGCCGCGACTCTTCGACCGGATCCGACAGCTGCCCGGGCTGCAGGACGTCAACACCGATCTGCAGATCACGAGCCCACAGATCACCGTGGACATCAATCGGGACAAGGCCTCCGCGCTCGGCATCTCGGCGGACCAGATCGAGACGGCCCTCGGCGCCGCCTACGGCGCGCAGCAGATCTCGACGATCTACACGCCGTCGAATCAGTACTGGGTCATCCTCGAGGTCGACCCGCAGTACCAGATGGATCCGACCGCGCTCGGACTGCTCTACGTCCGATCGACGTCCGGCAAGCTCGTGCCGATGGACAGCTTCGCCACGCTGACGCCGGGGCTCGGCCCGCTCACGGTGAACCATCTGAGCCAGCTGCCTGCCGTGACGATCTCCTTCAATACCAAGCCCGGCGTCTCTCTCAGCGACGCCGTGTCCCAGGTCCAGGCGGTGCAGCGTGAGCTGCGCACGCCCGCGACGCTGAACACGACGTTCCAGGGCACGGCCCAGGCCTTCCAGGCGTCGCTCAAGGGCCAGGGCCTGCTCCTGGTGGTCACGATCGTCGTGATCTACCTGGTGCTCGGCATCCTGTACGAGAGCTTCATCCATCCGCTCACGATCCTGTCCGGTCTGCCCTCGGCCGGCGTGGGCGCGCTCCTCACGCTCCTGCTGTTCAAGATGGAGCTCAACG
Organism: Candidatus Methylomirabilota bacterium; assembly: GCA_046733575.1. Classification (GTDB taxonomy): domain Bacteria; phylum Methylomirabilota; class Methylomirabilia; order Rokubacteriales; family CSP1-6; genus JBKPPN01. The sequence goes on from JBKPPN010000455.1 coordinate 3,245, forward strand.
TCTACGGCTTCGTCGGCATGATCATGCTCGTCGGCATCGTGAAGAAGAACGCGATCATGATGATCGACTTCGCGGTGGAAGCAGAGCGCGGTGGCGCCACCCCGCGCGAGGCGATCTATCAGGGATGTCTGCTGCGGTTCCGTCCCATCATGATGACGACGATGGCTGCGCTGCTCGGGACGCTCCCGATCGCGCTCGGCATCGGCGCCGGCGCCGACGCGCGTCGTCCGCTCGGTCTCGCCGTGGTGGGCGGCCTGCTCGTATCGCAGCTGCTCACGCTCTACATCACGCCGGTCATCTACCTCTACATGGAGTCCGCGCAGAAGTACCTCGCCGCGCACCCGATCTCGCGGGTGTTCTTCTGGCGGCGACGGCCGGCGTTCGCGGCCACGGCGGTCGACGGGAACGGGCATCCGTCCGAGCGGCGCGCGGCCGAGCACGCACCGCGACCGGAGCCCGTCGAGAGTCGGTGATCAGGGGCTGACGCCCCCGCCGTCACGTCAGACGGCGGGGGCGTCGCGCCGGCTCAGCGTCCGACGCCGAGCAGGAAGAGCAGGACGATCAACGTCAGCGGAGCGCCGAGCAGCCAGAGCAGAATCAGGCCCATGGTCTTTCCTCCTTATGCGGCACGGCGTGGACGCTCGACTCGATCGAGGTCACGCCGGCGGTAGTACGTCAGGCTCATCGGTTCACCCGAAGCCATCCATCCCCCGAGCACGCTGCCCACGATGCCCAGCAGCAGCGAGACCACCGTGGTCAGCGCCGTGTTCCGTGCGGCCTGGGCCGCGGTCGGATCCGTGACGGCGCTCACCGCCGCGTTCTGCGCGAACACCGGCGTTCCCCCGAGGCCGCCATACCAGCCGAAGTTGCTCGTCGCACCCCACGCGCCGAGCATCAGCATGATGGGGATCGTGATCAGAAATGCGACAACCCCGTGAAGCATCGCGGGCTCGGACCGCCGGATCCCCGCCACCCGCGCCGCCACCCAGCCTCCGATGACGTAGGCGAAGAAGGCGCCAGCGATGGCGAACACGACGGTCGTCATCCGGACGGTGCTCCACTTCGTGATGCGCGGTGAGGCGATCTCATGGGCTCCGACCGCCGCGGCGATCAGGCCGATGATCAGCCCGGCGGAGAGCGCGGCGAGCGCCCCGATCCAGACCGCGCTCCACGATACTGGCCAAGCACGCCACCCGAATTCCGATTGGTGCGTCTCCATGACTGCCCTCCCTGTGTGGGTCGTTGCAAAAGCGTCCTGCGGCTTCACGGAATGCAGGGACGATGCCGGTGACTTCCGGCGACGAAGGGACGCGTCACACAGCGGAAGAGAAAAAGATTTCCCGGGTTCCGTCGCGCGCGGGTGACCCGTACGATGGCACGTGTCACTCGCCGCGCGCTGGGCTCGCAGGTGGAGCGACCGCTCGACCGCGCTACACGTCTGTATGGTGCGTCACGGGGTCGCTCCGTGATCGAGCAGCGCGACCTTCGCATCCTCTGTCTCACTCCCACCGGCCGTGACACGGAACTCGCCACTGCGGCCCTGACCCAGGCCCAGCTCGAGGCGCATCCCTGTGACGACCTCGGGCACCTCGCGAGCGAGCTCGATCGCGGCGCGGGGGCCTTGCTCGTCGCGGACGAGGCGCTGACCGGTCCCGACCTGTGGAAGCTGCTCGACGTGCTGCGCGCCCAGCCGCCCTGGTCGGACGTGCCCGTGCTCGTGCTCACCCTGGGCGGCAACGCGTCGCACAACACGCTCGCCGCTCCCAACAACCTCGCCGATCCGCTGGGGAACGTGACGCTGCTGGAGCGACCGGTCCGCGTCGTCACGCTGCTCTCTGCGGTGCATTCGGCCGTGCGGGCGCGGCGGCGTCAGTACGAGGTGCGCGATCACCTCGCGGCCCGCAAGCGCGCCGAGGCCGAGCGCGAGCAGCTGCTCGCGCTCGAGCGCGCCGCGCGGGCCGAGGTCGAGGCGGCCAACCGCGCGAAGGACGAGTTCCTTGCCGTGCTGTCGCACGAGCTCCGCACGCCGCTCCAGCCCATCCTGGGGTGGGTGAAGCTGCTCCGACAGCAGCGCCTGGACGAGCGGATGATCGAACGCGCACACGAGACGATCGAGCGCAACGCCCGCGCCCAGGCGCAGATCATCGAGGACCTCCTCGACATCTCGCGCATCGTGGCGGGCAAGCTCCACGTCGACATGAAGCCCGTCAGCCTGGCGCCCGTGGTCGAGGCCGCCGTGGACGCCGTGCGCGCGACCGCCGAGGCGAAATCGATCCGGCTCGTGACCACGATCGAGTCCCAGGACGCGGAGGTCAGCGGCGACGCCAATCGCCTGCAGCAGGTGGTCTGGAACCTGGTGTCGAATGCGGTCGCCTTCACGCCCGATGGCGGTCGCGTCGACGTCTCGCTCCGGCGCGACGGCGAGCGCGCCGTCATCGCGGTGCGCGACACCGGCGACGGCATCGCGCCGCACTTCCTGCCGTACATCTTCCAGCGCTTCCGGCAGGCGGACAGCACGAGCACTCGTCGCCACGGCGGACTCGGGCTCGGACTCGCGATCGTCCGGCATCTCGTCGAGCTGCACCACGGCACCGTGAAGGCCGAGAGCGGCGGCCCGGGTCTCGGCGCGACGTTCACGGTCACCGTGCCGGTGCTCGCCGCCGACGGCCTCCGCGCCGCGCCGCGCGCCGCACACGCGGGCGACGAGGCGATCCCGACGTCGGGACCGATGCTGCACGGCATCCGCGTGCTCGTGGTCGACGACGACGCCGATACGTGCGAGCTGCTCACCACCGTGCTCGGACACTACGGCGCGGAGGTCACCGCCGCCTCGTCGGTGATCGAGGCGCTCGCCGCCGTCGAGCACCGGTGGCCCGCGGTGCTGGTCAGCGACATCGCCATGCCGGGCGAGGACGGCTATGCGCTCGTGCGCCGCGTGCGCGCGCTCGAGCGTCAGCGCGGCCAGCGACTGCCCGCGCTCGCGCTGACCGCGCATGCCCGCGCGTCGGACACCGAGCAGGCGTACCTCGCCGGGTTCGAGGCGCACGTGCCCAAGCCCGTGGAGCCCGCCGCGCTGGCCCGGATCATCGCCCGTCTCGCCCGCTCCCAGTCCGCCGCCTGAGTCGCAGCGTCGGGCGCCTGCACCGTCACGGTTCAACCTGAACAGTGGTTGTGCATCCGCCGTCGTCGCGGCGGTGGACCCCATGTCGCCAACTAGGCGAATTCACGACCGCCCCGCCGCCTCCAGACGTCCGGCGTCGAACTTGCTCCCGCGTCGCGCCGTCAGACGAATCATCCCGGGTCGCCCGGGGACCGCGCGCGTGGTCGCGCGGTCTCCAGCCCCGGGACATGACGCCAACGCAGGGAGGTTCGGATGGCTCGACGGCTGGAGATCGCGGGCGCGGTGTTCGAGGGACACGACGATCGCATGGTGCGACGCCTCCGGAAGGCGCCCGTCGATCGCGTCCTCTGCAAGGTGACGGATCCCGATAC
>JBKPPN010000456.1:0-6421 GCA_046733575.1 Candidatus Methylomirabilota bacterium
ATGTGGTACGGCGGCGTGGGGCTGCTCACCGCGGAGGGGTTCCGGAGCCTGGCACTTCCCCGCCCTTACCTGACGCTGATCGTGCGCGAGATCGAGCTCATGGGCGTGCGGTCACTCGGAGTGGCCCTGACCGCGGCCATCTTCACCGGCATGGTGTTCGCGGTGCAGAGCGCCATCAACATGGCCCGCTTCGGCGCCGAGGCGTACGTCGGACCGGTCGTGGCGCTCGCCATCCTGCGCGAGCTCGGGCCCGTGCTCACCGCCATCCTGGTGGGCGGCAAGGTGGCCTCCGGCATCACGGCCGAGCTCGGGTCGATGAAGGTCACCGAGCAGATCGATGCGTTACGGACGCTGGGTGTGAATTACATCAAGCGCCTGATCGTGCCCCGCGTGATCGCGGCGCTGATCGTGTTTCCCCTCGTCACCGTTCTCGCCGACGTGGTGGGACTGCTCGGCGGCATGATGATCATGCTCCTCGAGCGCGGCACCGACGTGTACGTGTACTGGAACGTGACGACGTACTGGGTCGTGCCGCGCGACTTCCTCACCGGCATCGGCAAGTCGGTCGTCTTCGGTGCCCTCGTGACCCTGATCGGCTGCTACAACGGCCTCGACACCGAGGGCGGGACGGAAGGGCTCGGCCGCGCGACCACCGCGACGGTCGTCCACGTCGCCATGGGCGTCATCATCTCGGACTTCTTCCTCACCAAGCTGTTCTTGATCCTGTTCTGGTGATGTCGGACTCCCTCGTCGAGCTGGTCGACGTCCGCAAGCGCTTCGACGCCGTCGACGTGCTCCGTGGCATCTCCCTCCACGTCGAGCGCGGTGACACCGTCGTGATCATGGGCGGAAGCGGCTCGGGCAAGACGGTCACCCTGCGCATCACGGCGGGTCTCACCAGGCCGGACGCCGGGCAGGTGCGCGTGTTCGGCCGCAACATCGAGCGGCTGTCGGAAGAGGAGCTCCTCCCCGTCCGGCGTCGGATGGGGTACGTCTTCCAGGGGGCGGCGCTGTTCGACTCGATCACCGTGTACGAGAACGTCGCGTATCCGCTGCGCGAGCACTCGTCGCTCTCGGAGGACGACATCCACGAGCGCGTCGTGCACTTCCTGTCCCTGGTCGGCCTCAAGGAGGACGTGCTGGAGAAGCTGCCGTCCGAGCTGTCGGGAGGGATGCGCAAGCGCGTCGGCATCGCGCGAGCGCTCATTGGCGAGCCCGAGATCCTGCTCTTCGACGAGCCGACGGCGGGGCTCGACCCCACGAACTCCAAGATGGTCGCGGAGCTCATCGCCGAGCTGCGCGACCGCGGTGTGTGCGGGACGGCGATCGTGGTCACGCACGATCTGGACCTCACGCGGGCGGTGGCCACGCGCGCCGCCGTCCTCATCCAGGGTCGGTTCGCCGTGGTGGGATCCCTGGAGGAGGTGCTGCACTCGAACGACGAAGACGTCGCCGCGTTTCTGGCCGGCGAAGCACGGACGGTGAGGGAATGAGCCCGGCGCGCGACGTGCGATTCACGAAGATCAAGGTGGGCGCGTTCGTCCTGGTCGCGCTCGCGGCGTTCCTGGGACTGATCTACGCGCTGGGCGCTCGGTCGCGACTGTTCGAGCCGCGCTACACCGTGCACGCCGACTTCACGGAGGTCGGCGGGCTCGCGGAGGGCGCCACCGTACGGCTGGCCGGCGTGCAGATCGGGCGCGTCTCGGGCGTCCATCTGCCCGGGCAACCCGGTGGCAAGGTTCGCATCGATCTGACCATCGCCAAGCAGTTCAGCGATCGGGTGCGCGGCGACTCCGTGGCGCGCATCGACACGCAGGGGCTCCTGGGCGACAAGATCATCGAGGTCACCGTGGGGACGGCGCAGGCGCCGCCCGCGCGCGCGGGCGAGGTGCTGCCGTCGCGCGACCCCACCGACCTGAGCAAGATCATCGACCAGGGCGCGTCGACCGTGAACAACGTCGCCGCGCTCGCGGCCTCGCTCGGGGAGCTCTCGAAGCAGCTGGAGCAGTCGAGGATCATCGAGGACGCGACGGCGCTGGTGTCCTCCTCGCGCCGGACCGTGGACCAGGCCGGTCGCGACATCTCCGACGTCACGCGCGGAGCGAAGAAGGTCACCGAGCAGCTGACACGGATCGTCGACCACGTCGAGAAGGGCCCCGGGCTGGCCCACACGCTCATCTATGAAGAGCCGGTACATCTCGCCAAGGTGAACGAGCTGCTGGCCTCGACGCAGCAGGTCCTCGATCGCACGGCTCGCGGCGAGGGCGCCGTTGGCGTGCTGACGTCCGAGCAGAGCACGGCGGCGGCGCGACGTCTCGTCGCCGCGATCGATCGCTTCGCGGCACAGATGGACCGCCCGCCCGCCGAGCAGGGGCTCCTCCTCGAGGCGCTGTTCGACCCGAAGTACCGCTCGATCCTGGACGACGCCGCCGTGGTCGCGCACAACTTCCGCGACGTGTCCGACCGCATCGCGGGCGGACGCGGCACGATCGGCGGGCTCGTGAAGGACGAGGGGCCGACCGCCGGCATTCAGCAGACGTCGCGCGACCTGCAGGCGACCATGGCGAACCTGAAGTCGATCACCGACAAGATCAACGAGGGCGAGGGCACCGTGGGGATGCTGATCACGGATCCCACCGTCTACGAGCGGGTGGTGGCGCTGCTCGACAACGCCAAGCGTAGCGTCCTCCTGCGCTTTCTTCTCCGCGGGCTCGCCACGCGGGAGAAGGACGTCGACAAGAACGGCGACGCATCGCCGAACAAGACCCGATGAGGGAACGCACGGTCTATCGCTGCCAGACGTGCGGTTTCGCCACGGGCAAGCCGGGAACGTGCCCGGATTGCATGCGCGCGGGCAGCGTCGTGCCGCTGGTCGAGGAGCGGCCGACTCCGAGCCGCGGGGGCCGACGCGCAGGGATGAGCCTCGGTCGACCCCGGCCGCTCGGTGACATCCAGAGCGACCGCACCGATCGTGTCCGCACCGGCATCGGGGAGCTCGATCGTGTCCTGGGCGGCGGCGTGGTGGCCGGTTCGCTCGTCTTGATCGGTGGTGATCCCGGCGTGGGGAAGAGCACGATGCTGCTCGCCGCCGCGCAGGCGCTCGCCGTCGCCACGCCGCCCGTGCTGTACGTCTCCGCCGAGGAGTCCGCGGCGCAGGTGAAGATGCGGGCGGAGCGGCTCGGGGTCAACGCCGAGGGACTGCTGTTCTGGGCGGAGACCGATCTCGGCGCAGTCCAGGCGCAGCTCGACGACGTCAAGCCGCGCGCGCTCATCGTCGACTCGATCCAGACCGTCTTTCTCCCGGATCTGGAGTCGGCGCCGGGGAGCGTGGCCCAGGTCCGCGAATGCGGGGGGCGCCTGCTCACGATTGCGAAGGGACGCGGGATCGCGACGTTCCTCGTGGGACACGTCACGAAAGACGGCTCGCTGGCGGGGCCGCGCGTGCTCGAGCACCTCGTCGACACGGTCCTCTACTTCGAGGGCGAGAACCATCACGCCTATCGCGTGCTGCGCGCGGTGAAGAACCGCTTCGGGTCGACGAACGAGATCGGCGTGTTCCAGATGGGGGAGCGCGGCCTGGTGGAGGTCAAGAACCCGTCGGGGTTTTTCCTCGCCGAGCGCCCCAAGGACGCGCCCGGGTCGGTCATCGTGTCGAGCCTCGAGGGCACCCGGCCGGTGCTGCTCGAGCTGCAGGCGCTCGTGTCGCGGGCGTCGTTCGGCACGCCCCGCCGGACGGTGCTCGGCGCGGACTACAACCGCGTCTGCCTGCTGCTGGCGGTGCTCGAGAAGCGGGCCGGCGTGCCCCTCGGCAGCCAGGACGTGTTCGTCAACGTCGCGGGCGGCGGGCGCGTGAGCGAGCCCGCGGCGGACCTCGGGATCGTGATCGCGGCGGCCTCCAGTTACATGGACCGGCCGGTGCGGGACGACGTCGTCATCATTGGAGAGGTCGGGCTGACCGGCGAGATCCGCGCGGTGAGTCAGGTCGACGCGCGTCTGCGCGAGGCGGCGCAGCTCGGCTTCACGCGGGCGGTGGTGCCCGTCGGCGCGCTCGCCGACCGACAACGCGCGCCGCTCGACGTCGTGGAGGTCCGCACGCTTCCCGAAGCGATCGAGGCGTTGCTGCCCTGAGCACGCCTCTCGCAATCGCCGCCGTCGTGATGGTTGCGCTCGCGGCGTTTGCCGGCGCGTGGCTGGGCAGCTCTCGGCTGGTGCGCCGTCGCCGCCGTAGCGTGCGCGCGCCGGGGACGGCGGCGAAGCTCGTCGACACGGCGGCGCTCATCGATGGACGGATCGCCGACGTCGCCGAGTCCGGCTTCCTGGAGGGACGGCTGCTCGTGCCCGAATTCGTTCTCGCCGAGCTGCAGAAGCTGGCCGATGCGGGCGACCCCGTGCGCCGCGGTCGCGGCAGGCGCGGCTTCGACGTGCTGGAGCGTCTGCGCAAGAGCGAGCGCGTCTCGGTGGAGGCCGTGACCGACGACGCGCCGTCGGTCCCGGAAGTCGACCCGAAGCTCGTCGCCATGGCGCGGACGTCGGGAGCCGCGCTGGTGACGACCGACCACACGCTGCAGCGAGTGGCCGAGGCTCACGGCGTCACGGTGCTCAACGTGAACGCGCTCGGGCTCGCGCTGAAGCCGCCCGTCGGGGCGGGCGACTCGCTGCGCGTGCACGTGGTCAAGGAAGGACGCGACGCCGGCCAGGGTGTGGGATATCTGGACGACGGCACGATGGTCGTCATCGAGCACGGACGACCCCACGTGGGCCGCACCATCGACGTGACGGTCCACACCGTCCTTCAGACCGCTGCGGGGCGCATGGTCTTCACGCGAATGGCGAGCGGCGAGCGAGTCGAGGCGAGCCGTGCGTGACGTGGCGGTCGTCATTCCCGCCGGCGGCGTCGGCGCACGACTCGGGGCGCGGACGCCCAAGCAGTTCCTGCCGCTGGCCGGTACGTCGATCCTCGTGCGGACCATCCAGCACTTCGTCGGACGTCGCGACGTGGCGGCGATCGTGGTCGCCGCGCCGGCTGCGCACGTGTCGCGCGCGCGACACGCGATCGCGCGACTCCAGGCGCGGATGCCGATGACCGTGGTGGCGGGCGGCGCGAGCCGTCAGGAGTCCGTCCGCCTCGGTCTGGCCGCGGTGGCCGCAGCCGAGATCGTCCTCGTGCACGACGCCGTGCGGCCGTTCATCACGTCGGCGCTGGTGGATCGCGTGATCGCGGCGGCGCGCGAGGCGGGTGCGGCGATCTGCGCCTTGCCGGTGAAGGAGACGGTGAAGCGCGTGCGCGACGGTCTCGTCGCGACGACGGTGGACCGCACCGATCTGTGGAGCGTGCAGACGCCGCAGGCGTTTCGCGCCGCGCTGATCCGGGAAGCGCACGACAAGGCGCGGCGTGACGGCGTCACCGGCACGGATTGCGCGATGCTCGTGGAGCGCCTCGGGGCGACCGTTCGCGTGGTGGAGGGCCTGGAGGTCAACGTGAAGATCACGACGCCGGCCGACCTGAGCCGGGCGCGCGCGGGGCTGCGGCGACGCGCGTGACGACGCGCGTGGGGTTCGGCTTCGACTTGCATCCGCTCGTGGAGGGTCGACCCCTCGTGCTGGGCGGTGTGACGGTGCCCTCTCCGGTCGGCCTCGGCGGTCACTCCGACGCCGACGTGCTCTCGCACGCGGTCGGCGAGGCGTTGCTGGGCGCGCTCGCCCTCGGCGATCTGGGTCGCCACTTCCCGGACAGCGAGGCGCGATACGCCGGCATCTCCAGCCTCACGCTGCTCCGCGACGTCATGGCCCTCGTGGCCGCGCGCGGCGGCGCGCTGGTGAACGTCGACGCCACGGTGCTGGCTCAGGCGCCGCGCCTGGCGGCCCTGCTCCCCGAGATGGCGAAGCGGCTGGCGGATACACTCGGCGTCCACGTCGATGCGGTGAGCGTGAAGGCGAAGAGTCCGGAGGGGCTGGGCCTGCTCGGGCGCAAGGAGGGAATCGCGGCCATGGCGGTGGCGAGCGTGGAGGTCAGCGGATGAAGGTCTACAACACCCTGACGCGCACCAAGGAGGACCTCGTTCCTCTCACGCCGGGCGAGATCCGCATGTACGTGTGCGGCGTCACGGTCTACGACTTCTGCCACATCGGCCACGCGCGGAGCGCCATCGTGTTCGACGTCATCGTCCGGTACCTGCGCTACCGCGGCTACCGGGTGACGTTCGTCAAGAACTTCACCGACGTCGACGACAAGATCATCCGGCGCGCCAACGAGGAAGGCGTCGACTCTCGCGTCGTCTCGGAACGGTACATCCAGGAGTTCCGCGCGGACATGGCGTCGATCGGCGTGCTGGCGGGTGACGTGGAGCCGAGGGCGACCGAGCACATCGGCGAGATGATCGCGCTCATCGAGCGCCTCATCGCGGGCGGCATGGCGTATGTC
>JBKPPN010000457.1:0-10242 GCA_046733575.1 Candidatus Methylomirabilota bacterium
ACGCTCGGCTGCGCCGGCGTCGCGGTGATGCGTTGACGCGCCCGGCGCAGCGTCGCTGCGCGGGGCGTCCTGGCTGAGGGTCAGGCCCGGTCGAGCTGCGCCGCCAGCGCCGCGGCGTCCGTGACCGGAAGCTCGCACGCGTAGTTGCGACAGACGTAGGCGGCGGGCTTTCCGTCCACCGGTCCGCGCCCCTCCAGGAGCGGAATGCCTGCCGCCGTCGCGCTCGTGGGCGGCGCCATGGCCGCGACGACGCGATTGGGAAGAAAGCGCGCGAAGAGCTCGCGGGCCAGCGGGGTGAGGGCCTCCCGACTCGCTCCCACCAGCGCCACCTCCACCTTCGGTCCGAGGTGGAAGTCGAGGGCGCAGAGAAAGCGTCCGAAACCCGAGGGATAACGCGACATCAGATCGGCGATCGGACGGAGCGCCGTGAGGGCGCGACTCTCGTAGCGACTCTCGCCCGTCAGCACGGCGAGACGCAGCAGCGTCTCCACCGCCACGGACGTCCCGCACGGCACCGCGTTGTCCTGCAGATTGCGCGGGCGCACGATCAACCGCTCGTGGTCGCTGCCCGTGTCGTAGAAGCCCTCGACCTCGTCGTCCCAGAAGAGACGCAGCATGTCGTCGACGAGCCCGCGCGCCTCGTCGAGCCAGCGACGCTCCCAGGTCGCCTCGTACACCTCGAGCAGCGCCGCCGCCACCATCGAGTAGTCCTCGAGGTAGCCGAGCAGCTTGGCCTGGCCCGCCTTCCACGTCCGGAGGACACGTCCGTGCGGACGGAGCTCGCGCAGCAGGAAGTCGGCGTTGCGCGTGGCCGCGTCCACGTAATCGAGGCGGTCGAGGGCCTGGCCCGCTTCCGCCAAGGCGCGGCACATCAATCCATTCCACGCGGCGAGTACCTTGTCGTCGCGACCGGGATGGACGCGACGCTCCCGCACGTCGTACAGCACGCGGCGCGCGTGAGCGACGCTGGCGGGATCCGGCTCGCCGGGGACCCAGAGGATGTTGTGGCCCTCGAAGTTCGATCCGCGATCGACGGCCCAGTAGTGCAGCGCGTGCTCGGCGTCCTTCGGCGGGAGAACGGCGCGGATCTCGTCGGCCGTCCAGACGAAGAACTTCCCTTCCACGCCCTCGGAGTCGGCGTCCTGCGCGGAGTAGAAGCCGCCGGACGCGTCGGTCATCTCGCGCAGCACGTAGTCGAGGGTCTCCTCGACGATGCGACGGTACTCGGGGTCGCCGAAGGCGAGCCACGCGTGCAGGTAGAGCGAGGCGAGCTGCGCGTTGTCGTAGAGCATCTTCTCGAAGTGCGGCACGAGCCAGTCCGCGTCGACCGAGTAGCGGTGGAACCCGCCCCCGACCTGATCGTAGATCCCGCCCCGCGCCATCGACGTCAGCGTCGTCGTCACCATCTCGCGCGCGCGGTCCTGGCCGGAGCGTTTCCAGAAGCGCAGCACGAACTCCCACGTCATCGGCTGCGGAAACTTCGGCGCGCCCCCGAGACCGCCGCGCCGCTCGTCGAACTGGCCCGACATGCCCTGGAAGGCCGAGAACAGCACGTCCTCGGTGAGGAGCTGGGCACTGCGCCGCACGCGGTCCGCCTGGCCGAGGTGCTGGCCGATCTGCTCCGTCGAGCGCAGCACTTCCGAGCGACGGTTGTGCCAGGCGTCGGCGAGCGCTTCGAGCAGCCGCGGGAAGCCGGGAAGGCCGTGGCGGTCCACCGGGGGGAAGTACGTCCCGCCGTAGAACGGTGCGGCGTCGGGAGTGAGAAACACCGTCATGGGCCAGCCGCCGTGACCGGTCATCGATTGCACGGCCTGCATGTAGATCTGATCGACGTCGGGCCGCTCCTCGCGGTCGACCTTCACGTTGACGAAGTGTCGGTTCATGACCGCGGCGATGTCCGGGTTCTCGAACGACTCGCGCTCCATCACGTGGCACCAGTGACAGGCGGAGTAGCCGACGGAGAGCAGCACGGGCTTGTCCTCGGCCCGCGCGCGCGCGAAGGCCTCCTCGCCCCACGGATACCAGTCGACGGGATTGTGGGCGTGCTGCAGCAGGTACGGGCTGGTCTCGCGGGCGAGGCGGTTCTCCGTCACGGCGTGACTCCCGCGCTCAGCGCGCGAACGGCAACGCGGAGACTTCCGCGGAGACCGCGCGGTCGCCGATCATCACGGTGACCGCGGTACCCGGGGTGGCATGCGGCCGCTTGACGAAAGCGAGCGCGAGCGGCCGCTTGAGCCCGAACGACCACACCGCGCTCGTCACCTTTCCCACCGCCGCATCGCCGACGCGAACCTCCGCGCCCGACGGGGGCACGTCCGTGCCGTCGAGACGGAGGCCGGTCAGCATGCGGTTCACGTGGCCGCGATCGCGGATGCGGACGACGACTTCCTGGCCGATGTAGCAGCCCTTCGTGTAGGACACGAGGTGCGCGAACGGGATCTCGGGCAGCAGCACCGAGTCGTCGAAGTCGTGGCCGAGCAGCGCGGTGCCCGCCTCCACGCGCAGCGCATCCCAGGCGTCGAGCCCGACGGGCACGGCGCCATGCGCGAGCGCAGCGGCCCACAGAGCCGGTCCATCGCCGGCATCGGCGACGAGCCAGATCTCGGCCTCGCCCGTCGCGCCGCCGCCGCGCACGATGCGGACGTCCCGCTCGCCGAGCTTCCCCGTCACGTGCGACCACGGGCGCTCCGGCGGCGTGGCGCCCGTGATGTTGCTCGCCATGGCGGGCGCCTCGGGCCCGGCCAGCACCAGCATCGCGAACTCGCCGGTGGCGTCGCGGAAGAAGGCCTTCTCCGAGAACAGGTACGTGTCGAAGTCTTCCATCGTCTTGGCGGCGAGACCAGGCGGCGTGACGATGAGGATGCGGTCGTCGAGCGCCCAGATGCTGAGCGCGACCTTGATCTTGCCGTGGATGTCGAGGAAGGTGGCCTCGATGCCCTGCCCCGGCGTGAGCGACGCGATGTCGTTGCTCACCATGGCGTGGAGGAACTTCGCGCGATCGCGTCCCGTCACCTCCAGCATGCCGTGATGGGACTCGTCCAGCAGTCCCGCGCGCGTGCGCACCGCCGCGTACTCCGCGGCGGGATCACCGTAGTCGAGAGGCAGGTCGATGCCGCAGGGAGCGCCGAACCGCGCGCCGGCCGCGGCGTGGACGTCGTGGAGGGCGAGACGTGACATGGCGTCATTCTACCGCCGAGTTCCGGACGTCCACGGTCAGTGTGCGGTGCTAGACTGCGCGCCGTGCGGCTGCCCACGCAGAAGACCATCGCGGCCTTCCAGCGTCGCCTGCTCGCGTGGTACCGCGTGCACGGGCGCGACCTCCCGTGGCGCCGCACGCGCGATCCCTATCGCGTGCTCGTCTCCGAGGTCATGCTGCAGCAGACGCAGGTCGACCGGGTCATGCCGAAGTATCGCGAGTTCCTCAAGCGCTACCCGACGATCCGTCGGCTCGCGAGCGCCGACGTCGACGAGGTGCGGAAGGTCTGGTACCCGCTCGGCTACAACATCCGACCCGTGCGCCTGCACATGATCGCGCGCGAGACGGTGGCGAAGTACCGCGGCCGCCTGCCCGACGACGGCGACGCTCTCCGCGCGCTGCCTGGCATCGGCCGCTACACGGCGGGCGCCGTCCTGTCGTTCGCGTACGGACGCGACGCCGCCATCCTGGACACCAACGTGCGGCGCGTGCTCGGTCGCGTCTTCCTCGGTCCGCGCCGGAGCGCCCGCGTGCGCGGCGACAAGGCGTACTGGGACCTGGCCGCGGCCCTCGTGCCGGCCGGACGCGCCTACGACTTCAACCAGGCGTTGATGGACTTCGGGGCCACGTGGTGCGGGCCCCGACGACCGCGCTGCCGTCCCTGCCCGATGAACTCGTTCTGCGCCAGCGCGGACCTGGGTGATGGCGACGCTCGACGGTAAGGTCGCCATCGTCACGGGCGGCGGCACCGGGATCGGCCGCGCCACCGCCCTCGCCTTCGCGCGGGAAGGCGCCCGCGTGGCCGTGTTCGGACGGCGTCCGGAGCCGCTCGAGGAGACGGCGAGCGCCGTTCGCGCCGCAGGCGGCACCGCGCTCGCGATCCGCGGCGACGTTCGCATCGACGACAACGTCGGCGACCTCGTCGATCGTCTGGAGTCGGAGTGGGGCGGGATCGACGCCCTCGTGAACTGCGCCGCCATCCGCATGGGCTCGCCCATCACCGGACAGAGCACGGCGGACTTCGCGGAGGTGCTCCACGTCAGCATCGTGGGCGCGTTCGTGCTCACGCGCACGCTCGTCCCCGCCTTCCGCCGTCGCGGTGGCGGAAGCATCGTCCACATCGGCTCGGCGCTCGGCACGGTGGCCACGCGCGACTTCGCCGCGTACATCGCGGCCAAGGGCGGTCTCCACCAGTTCGCACGCGCGTCCGCGGTGGAGCTGGTCGGCCACAACATCCGGGTGAACGTCGTGGCACCGGGGACGATCGACACGCAGATCGACGCCGGCGTCTCCGCCTTCCGCGCACGCATGCTCGAGCACCGGATCCCCGTCGGCCGTCCCGGGCATCCCGACGACGTCGCGCAGGCCTGCCTCTACCTGGTCTCGGACGCCTCGCGCTACGTCACCGGCTCGATCCTCGCCGTCGACGGCGGCTGGACGGCCGCCTAGCGTCGCGCGTGAAGACGGTCGAAGTCGCCGCCGCGCTCATCCAGGACGAGCGCGGGCGCTACCTCATCGCGCGCCGTCGCGAGGGCACGCACCTGGCGGGACGGTGGGAATTCCCCGGGGGCAAGCGGGAAGAGGCCGAGACCCTCGAGCAATGTCTCAAGCGGGAGCTGGCCGAGGAGCTCGGCGCCGACGTCGCGGTCGGCGATCGCGTCGAGACGGTCCGCTGGGAGTATCCCGAGAAGACCGTGCTCCTGCACTTCTACCGCTGCACCGCGGACTCCGCGACGATCGGGCCGCTCGAGGGACAGGCGCTGGCGTGGGTCGCACCGGATCGGCTCGGCGACTACGACTTCCCGGACGCGGATCGCGCGCTCATCGATCGGCTCCGTCGCGGCTGAGGTACGCGGCCCCGGCGGCCGCCCGAGCGTGGCGTCAGGTCGTTCGCGGCGGAAGGCCGGCGCGGAGCGCGTCGTGAACCATGCGGACGAGTGACGTGATGTCGAAGACCGGGAGCCCGGTGGCGCGCTGCACGTCGGCGGCGTACGGCGGCATGTTCGTGCACTCCAGCACGATCGCGCCGATGGCCGGGTGGTCCACGACTAGGCGCCGTGCGACGCGGATGTGCTCGTCGCGCGCGACGTCGACGTCGAGCTCCATCTCGTCGCCGAGCAGGACGCGCGTGAATTCCTTCTCCGTCTCCATGCCGGCGACGACGAGCGGGATGTCGGTCGAGATCCCGGCGCCCTCGAGATGCTCGGACGTCAGGGACAAGGCGTTCACGGTGAGCAGGCCCACGGCACGCCCGGCCGCGAGCATGCGGTGGACGAGCGGGACCAGCATCAGCGCCGACGTGAACACCGGCACGCGCACCGCCGAGGTCAGATCGCGCTGGAACTTGGCGAGGAAGCCGCAGTTGGTGGTGATCGCGCCCACGCCTTCACGCTCCAGGGCGCGCGCTCCCTCGATGAAGGCGGGAAGCAGCGCGGCGGCGCCGCGGCGAACCACGAGGTCGGGATCGGCGCCGGGGACGCGGTGATAGCGGACGGGAAACGGGAACGTCGCGGCGTTGCCCATGTCGCCGGGAATGCGCGGGAAGCGCGTGTCCAGCATCAGGATGCCGACCGTGAAGCCGTACTGGTTGAAGCCGCCGCGCACGCGTCCCGTCGTCATGGCGCCACTCTACCGCGTTGCCGGCACGTCATGTAGACTCGCCCGCACACATGTCCAACGAGGCGATCACCGTTCGTACACTGTCCAAGCGTTACGCCTCGCGAGACGGCGACGTGGTGGCGCTGGACGGGATCAGCTTCGGCGTGACCGAGGGTGAGTTCGTCGCGGTGGTCGGTCCGTCGGGCTGCGGCAAGTCGACGCTGCTCAAGATCCTCGCCGGCATCCTGTCCGCGTCAGACGGCCAGGCGCTCCTGCGCGGCACGGTGATCGCCGGACCGCGTCGCGACATCGGCGTCGTGTTCCAGTCGCCCGTGCTCTTCCCGTGGCGCAGCGTCATCGACAACGTCCTCCTGCCCGTCGACGTGCAGGGACTCGACCGTGCCGCGCACGAGCGCGCCGCCATGGACCTGCTCTCGCTCGTCGGTCTGGCCGGCTTCGAGCGTCGGTATCCATGGGAGCTGTCGGGAGGCATGCAGCAGCGCGTGGCCATCACGCGCGCCCTCATCCACGATCCCGCCATGCTGCTGATGGACGAGCCGTTCGGCGCGCTGGACGCGATGACGCGAGAGACGATGAATCTGGAGATCCAGCGGGTCTGGATGGAGAAGCGCAAGACCGTGCTCTTCATCACGCACTCGATCCCGGAGGCGGTGTTCCTCGCCGACCGCGTGCTCGTCATGACGCCGCGCCCGGGACGGATCAGCGACGACCTGGCCGTGAAGGTTCCCCGCCCGCGCAACCTGGACGTGATGAACACGCCGGAGTTCGGAGATTACGTGAAGGAGATCCGCGGCCACTTCAACGTGAAGGGCGGACTCGACGCATGAGGACGCCGCGCAACGTCGTGCTCACCATCCTGCTCTTCTGCGCGTCGATCGCGCTGTGGGAAGGCGCCGTCCGTGCGCTCCGTGTCCCCGCCTTCATCCTGCCTCCACCCTCGCAGGTCGTGGTGGCGCTGTGGCGGGGCTTCAGCACCGGCATCTACGTCACGCACCTCTATTACACGTTCGTGGAGACGGTTCTCGGCTTCGTGGCCGGCTCCGCCCTCGGGTTCTTCCTCGGCACCGCGGTGGCGATGAGCCGTCACGTCGAGTACTTCCTCTATCCCTACATCGTGATGTTCCAGTCGCTCCCGAAGATCGCGCTGGCGCCGCTGATCGTGATCTGGTTCGGCCTGGGCCTCACCTCGAAGGTCGTGAACGCCGCGCTCGTGGCGTTCTTTCCCCTCCTCGTGAACACGATGGTCGGGTTGCGCTCCGCCGACGAGGACCGCGTCAGCCTGATGCGCTCGCTCGCCGCCACCGACCGCCAGATCTTCTGGATGCTGCGCCTGCCCAACGCGCTGCCCTTCGTCATGGCGGGGCTCGACGTGGCCATGATCTTCGCCCTCATCGGCGCCATCGTGGGCGAGTTCGTCGGCTCGCAGGTCGGGCTCGGCATGCTCATCCAGTCCATGAACTTCACGATGGACGTGTCCGGACAGTTCTCGATCCTGCTCATCCTGTCCGTGCTCGGCCTCATCCTCAACCGCTGCATCGGTCTCGTGCGCAAGCGCGTGCTGTTCTGGGACCCGTCCGAGAAGGAGCGGGTGGAGGCGTGAGTGCAGCGCGCGCGTTCGCTGCCCTCGCGGTGACGACGGCGCTGCTCGCGAGCGCGGTCATCGCGCACGCGCAGACGAAGCTGCGCGTCGGCTGGTGCGCGCGGACCGTGACGTCCGGGGCGGCGCCGTTCGCCATCGCCACGCGGATGGGCTGGTTCAAGAACGAAGGCATCGAGGTCGAGCTCGTTCCCAACGCCGGCTCCATCGACTGCGTGAAGAACGTCGCCACGCGCGAGCTCGCCTTCTCGCTGCCCGGCGCGGAGGCCCTCGCGGCCGGCCGGGCGCAAGGGTTGAAGACGCGCGTGTACTACACGACCTACCAGGGCAACGTGTACGGCATCGCCGTCCCGGCCGAGGGCAACGTGCAGCGCATGGCGGACCTTCGCGGCAAGAACGTCGGCGTGACCTCGATGGCGTCGACGGGCGTCATCATCGCTCGCGCGCTCGCCTCCGCGAGCGGTCTCGATCCCGACCGCGACCTGAGCATCGTCGTCGCGGGTGAAGGGGCACAGAGCGCCGCGATGCTGCGCAATGGACAGGTCGCCGCCCTCAGCCAGTTCGACACCCAGTACGCGCTGGTGGAGAACGCGGGCGTGAAGCTCCGGCTGCTCGAGACGAAGGCCATCGATGGCTTTCCGTCCAACGGCATCGTGGCGCTCGAGGAGACGCTGCGCACACGGACGCGCGACGCCGTCGGGCTGGCGCGCGCCTACGCCATGGGCACGGTGTTCGCGATCGCGAACCCGGAGGCCGCCGTCCGCATCTTCTGGGACGTCTATCCCTACACGAAGCCGACGGGCAAGGATGACGCCACGGCGCTCCGCGACGACGTCAACGTGCTCCAGGCGCGCATCGTGAACTGGAAGCTCGAGAAGGCCGGCGTGCGCCGGTGGGGCGAGAGCGCCGAGGCGAACTACGCGGCGCTCGTCGACTTCCTGTTCAAGTGGGGCGTCCTCAAGGAGAAGGTCGACGCGCGCGACCTCCTCACCAACGAGCTGATCGACGAGATCAACCGGTTCGACGCGGCCCGGGTCGCGGCGGAGGCACGAGCATGGAAGAGATGAGCGTGAGCGCCGGCGCGGCCACGCGAACCCCCGCCGCCCCGGGCGCGACGCAGGCTCCGCGCGACCTGCGCGCGTGGATCGAGGCCGCCGAGCGCATCGGTCAGCTCAAGCGCGTCACGGCTCCCGTCAGCCGCAACGAGGAGATGGGCGCGATCACGTACATGTTCCACCAGACCATCGACGCCCCCGCGCTCCTGTTCGAGAACATCGAGGAGTCGCCGAAGGGCTATCGCGCGCTCTGGAATCCGCTCGGGTCCAGCGTGGACCGCTTCGCGCTCTCCATCGGCGAGCCGACCGGCCTGCGCGTCATGGACCTCATCGAACGCTGCAAGAGCAAGTTCAACCACCCCATCGGCCCCGTCTACGTCGAGTCCGACGGCGCGGCGGCCAACGAGAATCACCAGCGCGACGAGAAGATCGACGTGCGCGACTTCCCCGCCGCGCGGCACTGGGCGGGCGACGGCGGCGAGTACATCGGCACGTGCGACGCGATCATCACGCGTGACCCCGACGGCGGCTGGCTCAACGTCGGCTGCTACCGGCAGATGGTCCACGGCAGGAACCAGGTCGGGCTCTATCTTTCTCCCGGCAAGGACGCTCGTCTCCACATCGAGCGCTACTGGGCCCGCAACGAGCCGTGCGAGATCGTGGCGTGCTGGGGCATCGACCCCGCGCTGTTCATCGCGGCCTCCCAGTCGTTCCCCAAGACCGTCTCGGAGCTCGACTTCGTGGGCGGCATGATGGGGCGGCCGATCGAGCTCGTGAAGGGTCAGGCCGGCTCGCTGCCCTACCCGGCGCGCGCGGAGATCGTGATGGAAGGCGTGCTGCTGCCGCACGCCGAGAAGCTCGAGGGCCCGTTCGGCGAGTTCACGGGCTACTACGGCAAGCCCGAGGACATGGCGTTCCTGGTCGACGTCAAGGCCGTGCACTACCGCGACAACCCGATCCTGACGCACGCGCTCATGGCCGACTATCCCGCCAACGAGTGCGCCCTGCTCTATTCCGTCGCGCGCTCGGCGCGAATCTGGAACGACCTGGACAGGCTGGGCGTCCCGGGCATCCGCGGCGTGTACGCGCATCCCGCTGCCGCGGGCGGCTTCGGCATGACGATCGTCTCGCTCGAGCAGCGCTACGCCGGTCACGCGCCGCAGGTGATGGCGCTCGCGGCGCAGGTTCCGGGCGGCGCGTACTTCACCAAGTTCGTCGTGGTCGTCGACGAGGACGTCGACCCCTCGAACATCAACCAGGTGATCTGGGCCATGACCACGCGCTGCAGTCCCGTCGAGGACATCGACATCCTGCGCCAGACCTGGTCCACCCCGCTCGATCCCAGCCAGAATCCCGCCAGCGAGCGATCGTACGGATCGAAGGCGCTCATCAACGCCTGCATGGAGCACCGCTACCTCAAGCAATTCTCGAAGCGCACCAAGATCCGTCGCTCGGTGTACGAGGCGATGGCCCAGCGCTGGTCGTCGCTCGGCCTGAAGGGCCGGCCGCCCAGGCTCTGGGCCCTCGAGGACTGAGATGGAAGAGACGAGCGCCAGTGTCACGAGGGCGCCGCGCGCGAGCGGCGCCGCGAGTCCGACCGGCGGCCAGGGACCGCGCGATCTGCGCGCGTGGATCGCGGCGTGCGACGCCATCGGACAGATCACGCACGTGCGCGAGCCGGTCAGCCGCAACGAGGAGATGGGCGCGCTCTGCTACATGGTCAACCAGGAGGTCAACGCCCCCGCGCTGTTCTTCGAGAACATCACGGAGTCGCC
>JBKPPN010000458.1:0-10756 GCA_046733575.1 Candidatus Methylomirabilota bacterium
AATTCCTTATTTGTCGCGGCGATTCCAGACGGTCCGAACCGCGCAGATTTTCGTGCCGCCTGCGCATGGCCGCGTTTCACAATCACGGAACCATCAGAGAGGAGACTCCCATGGCTCTTTGGAAGGAACAGGCCGCCACCATGACGAAGGACGGGTACGACACCATGCCGCGCATCGAGGGCAGCAACGGGACGAACGGCACCAACGGTTCCGTCCGCCTCGACGACCATCCCCCCGTGCCGCGGCCCGTTGCGCGTCCGCATCGCGCCGACGTGAAGGAGTCCGTCATCGCCGCCGAGCTCACCATCGAGGGCAAGATCGAGGGCGCCGGGCACGTGCGCATCGCGGGGCGCTTCAAGGGCGACATCGACGTCGAGGGCAACGTGACGGTCGAGGACGGCGCGCATCTGGCCGGCGAGCTCCGCGCCGACACCATCATGATCTCCGGCGAGCTGCAGGGCAACATCCACTCCGCGTCGCACGTCGAGCTCATGGAGAGCGGCGCCATCACCGGCGACGTGAAGGCGGGCACGCTGACGGTGACCAAGGGATCGCGCATGCGCGGTCGCGTGGAGTTCGGCTGGGACACGTCGTCGACAACGGGAGAGACGAAGAAGCTGGAAACCGCGACTCTGTGAATCGAGGTCGCTCCTCTTCGGTCGGCGAGACGCGTGGCTGTCCGCACTGCCGGGCGACGATCCTCAAGAGTCACAACAGCTGCCCGGCGTGCGGTCATCATCTGCGCTTCGAGTCCGTCAACGGCGACGGCAAGACGGCGCCGTCCTTCTCGCCCCTGCGCGTGGAGGGCACGATCCGTCACCCCGCGCCCGGCGAGGCGTGGGAGTACAGCGTCGTGCTGATCGTGGAGAACGAGCGAGGCGAGGAAGTCTCCCGTCAGGTGGTGGGCGTGGGCGCGCTGCGCGGCTCCGACGTGCGAACGTTTCGACTCAGCGTCGAGGTGTTCGCACCGAAGTCCGCGTCGCTCGCCGCCGCCGATTTCACGTAGCGACGGCGCGGCGCCGGCCGCGCCGTCGCACCCTCATTTCGGCACGAGCGGTTTGAAGCGCTCGAGAAACTCCGTCTCGCTCATGTGGCCCGCCGCGGCGAACGCACGGACGCGTTCCGGGTCGGCGAAGTCCTCCGCCTTGAGACGGATCATGTAGGCGAACAGTGTCTGGTACATCTCGGACGTCACGTCGACGTACCGGACGCGCACCTTCCCCGTGTTCGGGTCGAGCATCTGGCTGAACGGGATGGGGACGAGGCGGCCACCCTGGATCGATGCCATCGCTTCCGTGCCGCCATCGAGCAGCAACCGGATGGCCGAGTAGCCAAGGCTGCGGCAGTACTGGATGTCGTAGCCGCCGGGCGGCGCACAGCGCAGCTCGTAGCCCAGGTCCATGGCGACGATGGACACGTCGAGCCGGCGCGCGCGCAGGCTGTCCGTCACGCGCGTCTTGAGGTGCCGCGCGAGCTCCAGCTCCGACAGTCGGACGTTGCCGTACGTGTCGTGCTCCACCGGACCGAGCGTGGCGGGATCGAGCTTCTCCAGCAGTCCCTCCGCGAGGATGGCCACGCCGTGGTCGTGACCGTGGGCGCGGCGCTTGATGATCGCGCCCTCCAGGATGTCGACGAGTCGGTCGAGCGGGATGCGATCCTCGGAAAACTCCTCGACGATGACGGCCAGCGTGGCGGCCGCCGCGCCCGCGATGCCGAGCGCGAGGTGGCCGGCGTGACGGCCCATCACGGTGACGAAGAACCACTTCTCCGTGGTGGCCGCGTCCACCATCAGGTTCTGGACGAGCTCCTTGCCGAGGTTCACCGCGGTGGTGAAGCCGAAGGTGGGGACCTCCGGCGGCAGGGGCAAGTCGTTGTCGATCGTCTTCGGCACGTGGACCACGCCGATCTGGCCCGCGGTGGCGCGCGCGATGCGCGACGCCGCGAACGCGGTGTCGTCGCCGCCGATCGTGAGCAGGTAGGTGGCGCCGAGCTCGCGGAGCATCTCGACGACGTTCTGCAGCGACTCGGCCGTCCGCGTGGGGTTCGCGCGCGACGTGCGCAGGATCGACCCACCCTCGAAGTGGATCCGTGACACGTCCGGAATGGCGAGCTCGCGAAGGTGGGCGAGGTCTCGGTGCATGAGCCACTTGTAACCGTCCATGCACCCGACGACACGGAGGCCCTGGTTACGCGCCTCGATGGTGGCCGCCGCGATGACCGCGTTGATACCCGGCGACGGCCCGCCCCCGACCAGGATCGCGAGCGTCTTCATCGTTCACCCCCTGTCCTCATGCGCTCAGCGAGCCGCGGCCTCCAGCTCGGCCGTGTAGCGGCCCTCGCGCGCGGCGGCGTTGCACTCCGCGCGATGGCGGAACGCCTTCTGGGCTGCCGCCACCTTCGCCGGCTCGCCCCGCCACGTCTCCATGGCGGGCGCCTGCAACGCCCGCGCGAAGGAGAACGACAGCGGCCACGGTCGCGGTCCGGGCACGCGGTTCATCGCGTTCAGATGCGCGGTGGCGCGCTCCGCGCTCTGTCCGCCGGACAGGAACACGATGCCGGGCACCGCGGCCGGGACGGTGCGACGCAGGCAGCGCAGCGTCAGCTCCGCGACCTCGTCGACACCCGCCTGCTGCGCACACTGGATGCCGGACACCACCATGTTCGGCTTGAGCAGCGCGTGCTCGAGGACGACGCGCTGATCGTGCAGGGCGCGGAACACGCGATGGAGCGTGGCCTCGGTGACCTCGAAGCAGCGCTCGATCGTGTGATCACCGTCCATGAGCACTTCCGGCTCCACGATCGGCACCAGCCCCGCCTCCTGGCAGAGCGCGGCGTACCGCGCGAGCGCGTGCGCGTTCGCCTCGATGCACAGCAACGTCGGGATCCCATCGCCGATGGTGATCACGGCACGCCACTTCGCGAAGCGGGCCCCGAGCGCGCGATACTCCGCGAAGCGCTCGCGCAGGCCGTCGAGCCCTTCGGTGACCTTCTCGCTCGCCGACAAGGCGAGCGTCTTCGCCCCGCGGTCCACCTTGATGCCGGGGACGATGCCCGCGCGCTTCAGCACGTCGGGGAACGCCGTGCCGTCGTCGGCCTTCTGGCGGATCGTCTCGTCAAACAGGATCACGCCGCTGATGAACTTTCCGATGTCCGGCGTGGTGAAGAGCAGGTCGCGATAGCGGCGCCGGCTCTCCGCGGTGTTCTCGATACCGAGCGCCTGGAAGCGCCGCCGGATGGTGTCGTCACTCTCGTCTGCGGCGAGGATGCCGCGACCCGGGCCGACGAGTTCCCGCACCGTGCTGTCGAGTTGCTGCGCATACTCTGGCCGCGTCTCAGTCATGCCACGCACCTCCTGGAGCGAAGGCTCTCACCGCCCCGTCGTCCCAGCCTGCCGCCATCCAGCGCTCGTGTCGAGCCGCCGCCGCGCCCGGGCGGACACGGCCGGCATGGCCTGGATGGGCACGACCTGAGACGTGCAAGAGGGTCGGCTCGATCTACGGGAGGGGCCGAAGGACGGGAATCGTGAACGTGAAGGTCGATCCCACTCCGAGCTCACTCGTCACCCAGATGCGCCCACCGTGTAACTCGACGAACTTGCGACAGAGTGCCAGGCCGAGGCCGGTTCCCTCGACTCTCTTCGCTGCCGTTCCGACCTGGCGAAACTCCTCGAACACGGCGTCCTGGTCCTCGGGCGCTATCCCGAGTCCGGTGTCGATCACCGCGATCTCCGCCATCTCGTCGACACGCCGGGCGCGGACCGTGACGCGGCCGCCTTCGGCGGTGAACTTCAACGCGTTGGACAGCAGGTTCAGCACCACCTGCTTCACCTTGCGCTCGTCGGCCTGGACCGTGGTGAGACCTCGGTCCACGGCCTGATCGAGTCTTACACCGCGCCGGCTCGCGCGCTCGCGAACGAGCGTGACCGCATTGTCCACGGCCTGGCGCAGGTCGAACGTGTCGACCTCGAGCTCCATCCGGCCCGCCTCGATCTTCGAGAGGTCCAGGATGTCGTTGATGAGCGAGAGCAGGTGTCGCCCGGACTCGAGAATGTCGTGCAGGTATTCGGTCTGCTTCTCGTTGACGTCGCCGAAGAATCCGTCGGCCAGCACCTCGGAGAACCCGATGATCGCGTTGAGCGGTGTGCGGAGCTCGTGGGACATGTTGGCGAGAAATTCCGACTTGTGTCGACTCGCGGCTTCGAGCTCGCGGCTCTTCTCCTCGATCTCGCGGAACAGTCTCGCGTTCTGAATGGCGAGGGCCGATTGCGTCGCGAACGTCCGCAGGCGCTCGATCGTGTTGACGGGGAACTCCCCGGCGTCGTTCCGGGTCACGACGAGACAGCCGATCAACCGGTTTTCACGGAGCATGGGCACGGCCAGGATCGCGCGAATACCGGAGTCCACGACGCTGTCCCGCAGCCGGCTCTCGTAGGCTCCCGGCATCGTGATGTCCGGGACCTGGACGGGTTCCAGCGTGATCGCCGTTCGACCGAGCACCCCTTCGCCCTTGCGGATTCTCGTCGTGCGTCGGGCCTCTGCGAGCGCGCCGCCCGTCTCCGTCGCCACTCGCTGCACGAACTCTTCACTCGCGTCGTCGTACTCGAAGACGACGCCGCCGTCGAGGCCCGAGAGCTCGACGGCCCGCGACACGATCGTGGTCAGGACCGTCTCGAGGTCGAGCGTGGAGCTGAGCGCTCGACTGACGTCGCCGAGCGCGGTCAGCTCCTCCACCGACCGCGTCAGTGCGTTCGTCCGTGCCCGCAGCTCGCCAAGCAGCCGCGCATTCTCGATGGCGATCACGGCCTGGTCGGCAAACGTCTGGAGCACCCCGATGTCGGCCGCCGAGAACGGGCCCGCGTCCACGCGGGTCACCGTGATGGCGCCGATCGGCTGCCCGTCACGCAGCATCGGAGCGGCGAGAACCGACCGCCACCCACGGGTACGCGCCAGGTCGCGAAGCTCCTGATCCACCGTGGGATCGGATTCGATGTCCGCGATGTGGACGAGAGCCCGGCTCTCGACGGCGCGTGCGGCGGGAAGCGGTGCTCCGATCGGCCACGGTGATTCGTTTCGCAGATACCCTTCCGTCCCGGGGTGGCCGCCGCGCGCCGCGATGAGGTGGAGACGCTGCCCATCGGATCGCAGGGCGGCCACGGCCCACGCCCGGAAGAGGCGCATCGCGTTGTCGACGATCGCCTCGAAGACCGGCTGGAGATCCGTCGGCGAGCTGCTGATCACGCGCAAGATGTCGCTCGTCGCGGTCTGTTGCTCCAGCGCCTCCTTCGTCTCGTTGAACAGGCGCACGTTTTCGATCGCGATCACGGCCTGGTCCGCGAACGTCTGCAGCAAACGCACCTGCGCGTCAGAGAAGAGCGCGGCAACGTCTCGAACGACACCCAGGACGCCGATCGGCGCGCCGTCGCGAAGCATCGGAACCCACAAGACGGTCTTGAGGCCCATCCGTTCGGCCACCTGGCGGGTCACCGGCGGCGTCGACGGGTGCGTCTGCAGATCGGCCAGGTGCAGCATCCTGCGTTCCAGGATCACGCGCCCGGCTGCGAGAGCCATGTCCGGCGATCTCGGGTATTGACGCCGAAGCTCGTCGACATGCGGCCACGTGGCCGGCGTCAGCGTGCGGAGGTGAATGAGGGTTCCGTCGAACTGGTACACCGACGCCATGGCCGCGCCCATCAGCCGGACGGCACTCTCGGCGATCGCCTCGAACACCGGCTGGGCGCTCGTCGGCGAACTGGAGATGATCTGGAGGATCTCGCTCGTCGCGATCTGCTGCTCGTGCGCCTCGCCGAGCGCCCGGCTGACCGTCCGGAGTTGTTCCTGGGCGGCCGCCTCGCGCTCGAGGCTGGCCGCCTCGCGTTGCAGCGCGTTCGACAGGCGTTCCTCGAGATCCCGGACGGTCGTGCGGCCGCTCTTCCGCGATCTCGCCGCGGCAGCGTCCCCGCGTTCGGGCTTCGCACCTCGACGCATCCGCGTGTTCTCACCTCTCGAAGGCGTATGTCCGCGCACGGCCCGGCGAAGGACCATTGCGAGCGCGCCCGGCGGAGCAAGCCGTCGATGGCGCGCGACGCCGGAGCGGCCATTGTACGGCGTCATCGACTGACGTCACATCACCTAAAAGACATCCCCGGCGCAGAGACTTGACGAGCACGCGGGGGGCGGGGCACACTCCGCGGCATCCTGTCAGCGGGGGCACCACGGCCGGGCCCTCGGCGTCGAGCTGTCCGATGCGAGCTCACGTTCGAGCCACGACAAGGGGGATGAAACATGGCGGGGACGACTCACGACGTGTTGACGCACCACCTCACCTGCTTCGGGAAGGGTGATCTCGACGGCATCATGGATGACTACACATCCGCGTCGCGGGTCTTCACGCCGAACGGTGTGCTCCGCGACACGCGCACGATCCGGGAGCTCTTCGTGGCGATGTTCGCAGAATTCGCGAAGCCGGGAATGTCGTTCGAGATGTCGAGGCAGGACGTCGACGGCGACACGGCCTACATCGTCTGGAAGGCCGAGACGGCGGACAATCGCTACGAGTTCGGCACCGATACGTTCGTGGTGAAGGACGGCAAGATCGTGACCCAGACGTTGGCGGCACACGTCTCCCCGAAGCACTGACACGAGCCGCCGCGGCTCACTTTCCCGCGCCGGGGACGGTGCCGACGATGATCATGACGGGTTCCGTCTCGGACAGCTTGATGTTGACGCGCCACGGCGGCGGGCCGGCCTGGTTCGCGGGGAAGAACACGTACGTGTTGCCCTCGCTGACGGTCGACCCGCCGCCGATCGGGAAGCCGACGCCGACGCCGCCACCGGCCCCACCGCCGTAACCGCCCCCGAAGCCGCCGCCGCCGATGCCGATGCTGATCGGCGAGCTCGACGAGTACGTCGGCGGGCCCATCTCGATGGCCTGCGCGTTGAGGATCGATCCGTCCGGCTTGACGATCGTCGCCTCCTCGAGGCGCCGCTTGCCCGTATCCACCTCGATGCGCACGCGATCGCCAATCATGGTGTACGCGGCGGAGACCTTCGCGCCCGGCGGCTGGAGCTCCGGCTTGTACGGCAGCGACGTCCCCGAACAACCGGCCAGCGCCAGCGAGATCAGCGCGGCGATCGCGAGCGTGATCCGTGTCATCGGACTTCCTCCTGCGTGGATTCGGACGAGCGGCCGTCGAGAGCGGCCTTGACCCGCGGCGCGGTCAGCGGCAGGTGTCGCGGGGTCACGGCCTGACCGATCGCCGCCGCGACCGCGTTCGCCAGCGCCGCGCCGACGCCGGACGTTCCGCCTTCTCCCGCGCCCTTGACGCCGAGCGGATTCGACCCCGCGGGCGAGTTGTGCATCATGACCTCCACCGGCGGCACGTCGGTCGCGGTGGGAATCGCATAATCCATGAACGTGCCCGTGACGAGCTGACCGCTCTCGTCGTAGCTGATCTCTTCCATCATCGCGTGACCCAGTCCCTGGATGACGCCGCCCACGAGCTGCCCGTCGACGACGGCGGGATTGATCGCGCGTCCGACGTCGCACAGGACGAAGTACGTCTCGGGGCGCACCCGGCCCGTCACGACGTCGACGGCCACCGTCGCGATGTGCACCGCCAGCGATCCGATGCCGCGCGCGGCGTCGTGCCGCCATTCCTGCTCGAGCGGTCGCCCGGCCAGCGCCGCGATCTCGCGCAGCGAGCAGCGACGATCGGGGAACCCGCGCACGAACGCCGCACCGTCGTCCAGCACGACGTCGTCGCGACTGGCCTCGAAGTGATCCGCGGCGAGCGAGACGATCGTGTCGCGGAGCCGCGTCGACGCGTGGTGCACGGCGCTGCCCGCCATCACCGCGGACCGACTCGCATAGCTGCCGACGCCGTGCGACAGGAAGCGCGAGTCGCCGAGATGGACCTCGATCTCGCCCGGGGGCACCTGGAGCACGTCCGCGCAGACCTGGGCCATCGTCGTCCCCAGCCCCTGCCCGACCGACGTGCCGCCCGACGCGAGCACGATCCTGCCCTCCGACGTCAGCGTGACCTTCGCGCTCTCCGAGGGTCCGGCGCCCGACGTCTCGATGAGGGTTGCGAGTCCGACGCCGTACTTCACGTCGCGGCTGGCGGCATTGCGCTCCCGGCATGCGGCCACGCGCGCATCGTACTGCGCGTCCTTGAGCGCCGCTTCGAACGTCGCGCCGAAGTCCTCGCCGGCGAAGTCGCTCTCGCGACCCGTGACCGCGGTGGCGACGGTGGCGACCGTGTACGGCATCTCGTCCGGCCGGTGCAGGTTGCGACGGCGGATCTCGGCGGGATCGAGGCCGAGACGCGCCGCCACCATGTCGATGAGACGCTCGCGCACGAAGCTGCTCTCGTAGAACCCTGGCGCGCGGACGGTGCCCGTCGGCGTCTTGTTCGTCACCACGGACGACACGGCGCAGCGAAAGCTCGGAAGACGGTACGGTCCCGCCAGATATGCCGCGCTCAGCGCGCCGACCCAGGTGCCGTGCGTGCGCAGGTACGCCCCCTGGTCGTTGATCAGCGTGGCGTCGAGTGCGAGCAGATGCCCGCTCGCATCCGCCCCGAGCGCGGCCGACCACTGCTGCTCCCTTGAATGGTTGATGGCGAGGAAGTGCTCGCGCCGATCCTCCACCCACTTGACGGGACGGCGGAGGCGACGCGCCAGGTACGGGACGAGAAACTCCTCCGGCGCAAATTCGCCGCGCGAGCCGAAGCCGCCGCCCACGTCGCACTCGAGGTAGTCGATCTGCGCTTCCGCGATGCCCAGCATGGCGGCGAGCACGCGACGATTGAAGTAGGGCACCTTGGTCGGCCCCCACACGGCGAGACGCTCCCCCGCCGCGTCCCACTCGGCCGCGAAGCCGCGCGTCTCCATCGGCGTGCCCGTCTGCCGCCCCACCGTGAACTCCTCGCGCACCACGCAGTGCGCGGCGCGCAGCGCCGCGTCGACGTCGCCGAACGCGGTCGTCCAGGCGTCCGCCACGTTGCCCGCCTCGAACAGGCGTGGCGACGTCGCGGCCGCCGCGCGGCCGGGATCGACGAGCGCGGGCAGCACGTCGTAGTCGACCTCGACCAGGTCACGCGCGTCGGCGGCGGCGAGACGATCCGTCGCGACGACGAGCGCGAGCGGCTCGCCGACGTAGCGGACGCGATCGCGCGCCAGCGTCGGCTGCAGGTACGGCGTGTGAGTCGGCTTGGCGCCCATGCGGATGGGAATCACGGGCGGCGTGCTCGAGCCGGCGTCGGCGGCGATGTCCGCCGCGGTCACGCACGCCACCACGCCGGCCTCTGCCGCGGCGCGCCGCACGTCGACCGCCCGCACCCGCGCGTGGGCGTGGGCACTGCGCACGATGGCCACGTGAAGCATGCCGGGCCGCACGATGTCGTCGAGGTAGCGCCCGGCCCCGACGAGCAGGCGCCGGTCCTCGAGGCGCTTCATGGGCACGCCGATGTAGTTCACTCCATCCTCCGGATCGTCCTCACGACTTTCCCAGCGCGGCGAGCACGCGGTCGGGCGTGATCGGGATGGCGGTCACGCGGGCGCCGAGCGGCGCGAGCGCGTCGTTCACCGCGTTGAGCACCGCGCCGGGCGCGCCCGCCACGCCGCCCTCGCCCACGCCCTTGAAGCCGCCCTCGGCGAGGGCGGTCGGCGTCTCGACGTGGGCCGTGTCGATGTCCGGCATGTCGGCCGCCATGGGCACGAGGTAATCGGCCATGGTGCTGGTGAGCAGCTGCCCCTGGTCGTCGTACACGCACTCCTCGTAGAGCGCGGCGCCGAGCCCCTGCACCACCGCGCCGCGGAGCTGCCCGTCGACCAGCAACGGGTTCACGATGCGGCCGCAGTCCTCCACGATCCAGTGACCGAGCAGCCTCACGAATCCGGTCTCCACGTCGACCTCGACGTGCGAGAGCTGCACGCCGTTGCCGAACGCGAAGGTCTGGTGCCGCGGCACGTAGTGACGGGTGACGGTCAGCTCGGGCTGGAAGTCCTTCGGCAGCGTGTCGGGACGGAAGTGCGCGACGCGCGCCAGCTCGGCGAGCGGCATCCGGACCTCGCCCGTGGCCGCGTCGACCACGGCGCCGTCGCGCACGTCGAGCGACGCAGGGTCGACGTCGAAGAGCGTCTCCGCGATCCGCAGGATGCTGGCCCGGAGCGCGTGACCCGACTGCAGCGCCGCCTCGCCGCCCACGCCGGTGCCGCGGCTGGCCCACGTTCCGCCGCCGTACGGCGTGGCCATGGTGTCGCCGCTCACCACACGCACGCGATCGAAGGGCACGCCGACCGCGCTCGCCACGATCTGGGCCAGCATCGTCTCGGTGCCCTGGCCCTGCTCGGTCACGCCGCTCGCGACGGTCACCATGCCGCTCGGCTCCAGCTTCGTCGTGCAGCCTTCCTGCGACGAGATGCGCGCGCCGCCCAGCGCGTAGCCGCCGAGCCCCGGCGTCGTGCTCTCCACGAACACGCACAGCCCCAGGCCCCGATAGACGCCGTCGGCGCGGAGCCGATCCCGCTCACGACACAGCTCGCGATACCGCGATCGCTCCAGCAGCAGCGCCAGCGACTCCTCGTGCGAGAGCCGCTCCAGGAAGTCGCCGGTGCACGTCGTGTACGGGTACATGTCCCGCGTGACGAGGTTGCGCGCGCGAACGTCGACGGGGTCGAGACCGAGCTGACGCGCGAGCCGGTCGACCATCGCCTCCATCACCATGAACGCGACGGGGTGACCCACCGATCGGAGC
>JBKPPN010000459.1:0-5741 GCA_046733575.1 Candidatus Methylomirabilota bacterium
CGGCGGGGCGCCGTCGATCGCGCGCGTATCCACCGCGAGAGCGCGGCGCTCCTCGCCTCGCTCGGGCTCGCCCTCGACCCCGGCGTGCGCGTCCGCGACCTTCCGTTCTCTGCCCGGCAGCTCGTGGAGATCGCGCGGGCACTGTCGTGGCGCGCCCGCGTGCTCGTGCTCGACGAGCCGACCTCCGCACTCTCGGAATCGGAGATCGACCATCTGTTCGACGTGCTGCGCCGCCTCAAGGCCGAGGGCGTCGGCGTCGTCTACATCACGCATCGCCTCGACGAGCTCAGGCGCGTGGCCGAGCGCGTCACCGTCATGCGGGACGGCCAGATCGTCGAGACGCTCGCCCTCTCCGACGCGGCCTACAGCAAGGAGCGAGTGATCCGTCTCATGATCGGCCGCGACGTCGACGCCGCGGTCGTGGTGCGCACGTCGCACGCGGGCATCGAGCGCCTTCGCGCCGAGGGACTCACCGTGCGGCCGCACTTCGACGATGTCAGCCTCACCGTCCGCGCGGGCGAGATCGTCGGCCTCACCGGGCTGGCCGGCTCCGGCCATGCCGAGGTCGGCCTCGCGCTGTTCGGCGCGCTGGCGCTCGACGCCGGGCGCATCGTCGTTGACGGCCGGCCCGTGCCACGCGCGACGCCGCACGCGGCGGTGCAGCGCGGCCTCGCCCTTGTCCCCGACGATCGCAAGAAGCAGGGACTCGTGCTCCGCATGACCGTCGCCCGGAACGTCGCCATGGTGCGCCCCGACGTCGTGGCATCGGCTGGCCTGCTGCGCTTTTCGCGCCTCCGTGCGCTCGCGTCCCGATTCATCGCGCGGCTGGGCATCCAGGCGCGCGATCCCGGCCAGGTCACGGCCACGCTGAGCGGCGGCAACCAGCAGAAGGTCGTGCTCGCGAAGTGGCTGGTGGCGGACGCGGGCGTCCTGATCCTGAGCGAGCCGACGCGCGGCGTCGACGTCGGGGCCAAGGCGGAGATCCATCGCCTCGTCGGGCGCCTCGCGGACGACGGGCATGCGGTGCTGCTGATCTCGTCCGAGCTTCCCGAGATACTGAGCCTGGCCGACGTCGTCCACGTCATGCACGAGGGGCGCGTCACGGCACGGCTGCCTCGCGCGGTGGCGAGCGAGGCCCGCATCCTGGGCGCCGCGCATGGCGAGCGCGGTGCCGTCTGAGCCATGCCGTCTCACGCGATGGCCACGACGCTCACGGCACCACGATGGCGCCTGCGCATCTCCACCACCCTCGTGGTCCTCGTGGCGCTGCTCGCCGGCTCGGCCTTGCTCTCGCCACAGTTCCTCACCACGCAGAACCTCCTGAACGTCTTGCGGCAAGTGTCGGTGGTCGGCGTGCTGGCCGTCGGCATGACCTTCGTCATCGTGGGCGGTGGGATCGACCTGTCCGGTGGCGGCGTGGCCGTCGTCGCGCTCGTGCTCGTGGCCCTGCTGCAGGGGCAGCCGCTGGTGGTGGCCCTCGCCGTTCCGGTCGCGGTGGGCGTGGCGATCGGCGCACTGAACGCGTTCCTCGTCGTGCGCGCGCGAATCCAGCCCTTCATCGCCACGCTGGCGATCGGCATCGCGGCGGAGGGCGTGGCGTACCTCCTGACCGACGGAAAGCCGATCCTCATCACCAGCCGCACGATCCGATGGCTCGGCAGCGGCGCCGTGGCCTTCGTGCCCATCCCGGTCCTCGCGTACGTCGTGGCCACCGCGGCCGGCGCCTTCGTGCTGGGACGGACTCCGTTCGGCTATGCCGTGCGCGGTCTGGGCGGCAACGAAGAAGCGGTGCGACTGGCCGGCGTGCGCGCGCCGCTCGTCCGGGGCGCGACGTACGTGCTTGCCGGCGGGCTCGCCGCGCTGGCCGGCGTGATCATGGCGGCGCGGATCCAGATGGGCGATCCCGCCGTCGGCGGTGGGCTCGTGCTCGACGCGATCTCCGGCACGTTGCTCGGTGGTACGAGTCTGCTCGGCGGCGTGGGGACGGTCGGCGGCACCTTCGTCGGGGTGCTGATCCTCGAGGTGCTCGTCAACGTCTTCAACCTCATGAACGTCTCGTATCACCTGCAGCTCGTCGCGCGCGGGCTGATCCTGCTCGCCGCGCTCGCGATCTCGACGCGCCGGATCGGCCAATGACCACTGCGGTCCGCGCAACCCGTGGCCCGCACGCGGCGAGGGTCGCCTCGCGCGTCGGCCGCTGGCCGCATCTCCTCGTGTTCGTCGCGCTGGTCGTCGTGTCGACCTATCTCTCGGAGTACTTCCTCACCCTCGAGAACGCGATGAACGTGCTGCGTCAGGTCGCGGTCGTCGGGATCCTGGCCGTTGGCGCCACGTTCGTGGTGATCTCGGGCGGCGTCGACTTATCCGTCGGCGGCGTGGCCGCGCTCGCGAGCGTGGTCGTCGCGCTGTGCGCGGCGCAGCCGGCGCCGGTGCTCATCGCCCTCGCCCTCGGTGTCGGGACGGTCGTAGGGTTCGTCAATGGCGCTGTGACGCTGGCCCTGCGCCTGCAGCCGTTCATCGTGACGCTGGCCACGGGCAGCATCGCCGAGGGACTCGCGTTCTATCTCTCCGACGGCAATCCCGTGCGCTTCGAGCATGCGGTCATCGGTCAGCTCGGCAAGGGCTACGTCGGCGCCCTGCCGATCTCGGGGCTGGTGTTCCTCGTCGTCATCGCCGCGGGCGGATTCGCTCTCGCGCGGACGGTGTACGGGTACGCGCTGTATGCCCTGGGCGGCAACGAGGAAGCGGCGCGGCTGTCCGGCATGCCGATCGTGCGGTACCGCGCCATCACGTACACGCTGGGCGGTGCGCTGTCCGGCCTCGGCGGGCTCGTGCTCGCGGGACGCATCGGCATCGGCGATCCGACGGCGGGCGCGGGATTCGCGCTCGCCCTCGACGCGGTGACGCCCGTGCTCATCGGCGGCACGGACCTCGTCGGTGGCGCGGGCACCATGACGGGAACGTTCTTCGGGGTGCTGATCGTCGGCATGCTGAACAACGTCTTCAATTTGCTCAACGTGACCGCGTACTGGCAGATGGTGGCCAAGGGGGCCATCATCGTCGGCGCGGTGGCGCTGAGCTCGCGTCACGCCCGCTGAGCGACGCGCTGCATGCGTTGACATCGCCGTCGCGATCGGACTACGGTGACGCCCCGGCGACGACTGATCGTCTCGTGAACAAGGAGATCTGCATGGACCGGCGTTCGTTCCTGAAGACCACGATGGCGGCGGCGGTGGGCGCGACGATGACGGCGCCGCCCTTCCTGCGTCACGCGCTCGGCGCGGACCCGATCAAGATCGGGATCCTGCTGCCCTTCTCCAAGGTCATGGCCACGCTCGGCGCGGCGACCGAGGCCGGCTTTCTCATGGGCGCGAAGGAGCTCGGCGACAAGGCAGGGCGCCCGCACGTCGTCATCCGTGAGGACGACGGCGGCGATCCCGCCCAGGGGCTCAGCAAGGCCCGCAAGCTCGTGGAGAAGGACAACGTCGACGTCATCGTCGGCCCGGTGTCGAGCGCGGTGGCCGCGTCGATCCGCAACTACATCGTGGAGTCCAAGAAGCTCTGGCTCAACGCCATCGCCACCAACGACCTGCTGGCCGAGAAGGGATGCAGCCGCTATCACTTCCGCTTCTCGGCGAGCGGCTGGCAGATCGCGGGTCCGCTCGGCACGTGGGGCAAGGCCAAGCTGGGTGACCGCGCCTACGCCATCGCGACCAATTACGCGTACGGACAGCAGACGCTCGCCCACTTCAAGGACGCCTTCCAGAAGGCGGGCGGGACGTTCGTGGGCGAGGCCTTCGCGGCGCTCGGCACCACGAACTACGCGCCGTACTTTCCGCCCATCAAGGACGCGAAGCCGAATTTCATGTTCGCGAACTTCGTGGGCAGCGACGCGGCCGCCTTCATCAAGCAGTACGCCGAGTTCGGCCTGAAGGACATCAAGATCGTCGGGCCCGTGAACCTCGTGTCGGAGGACGTGCTGGGCGCGCAGGGCGCGGCCGCCGTGGGCGTGTACTCGATCTCGTACTACACGCCGAGCTACGACATCCCGAAGAACCGCGCCTTCGTGAAGGCCTACAAGGAGTACTCGGGCGGGAAAGAGACCGATCACTTCGTGTGCGCGGGCTACGACGTCGCGCAGGCGTTCTTCCCCGCCGTCGGCGCGCTCAAGGGCGACATCTCGAACACCGAGCGGCTGATCGCGCAGATCACCGACACCAAGCTCGACAGCCCGCGCGGTCCCTTTCGCTTCGATCCCAAGACGCACAACCCGATCCAGGACCAGCACATGCGCGTGGTGGAGGCGAACCCGCTGCGGCACGTCGTGGTCGACACGGTGAAGGAGGCCCGCCATCCCGACGCGGGCTGCGTGCTCTGATGTGCGACGCAGCGTCGCTCGACCGCCGCACGTTTCTCCGCGCCGGCGCCGGCGCCGGCGCGGCCGCGCTGCTCGCGGGCGAGTTCTGGTTCCGCGGCAGCGCGGGCGCCCAGGGCGGACCCATCAAGATCGGCGCCCCGCTCCCGCTCACCGGTCCCGCGGCGCCGCTCGGCCAGCACTCGCTGTGGGGCACCCAGGCGGCCCTCAAGCTCATCGAGGCCAAGGGCGGCATCGCGGGACGTCCCGTGCAGCTCATCGTGGAGGACGACGGCGGACGCGGCGCCGATGCCGTCCGCATCATGCGCAAGATGATCCTGCAGGATCAGGTGGACGTGATCATCGGCGGCGCGAGCAGCGTCGACACGCTGCCCATGCTCCCCGTTGCCAAGGAAACCGAGACGCTGCTCCTCGTCACGGTGGCGGAGTCGGACCTCGTGACGGCGGATCAGTGCAATCGCTACACGTTCCGGCTCAGCCCCGACGCGCGGGCCAAGGCGCGCGCGTTCGCGCCGTTTCTCACCAGCAAGGTCGCGAAGCGCTGGCACTTCATCTACTGGGACAACGCGTTCGG
Organism: Candidatus Methylomirabilota bacterium; assembly: GCA_046733575.1. GTDB lineage: Bacteria > Methylomirabilota > Methylomirabilia > Rokubacteriales > CSP1-6 > JBKPPN01. Next base: position 4,950 of record JBKPPN010000459.1, read on the forward strand.
CCAGAGCATGCTGAAGTGGTTCACCGAGGAGCTCGGCAAGCACGGCGGCGAGGTCGTCATGCCGATCCCCACGCCCGCCGGCACGCCGGACTACTCGTCGTATCTGGCCAAGCTGCGCTCGCCCTCCGACGTGCCCGGCGTCTTTCATTCCGTGGCGGGCGGCGACGCGGTCCGGCTGGGCAAGCAGATCGGCGAGTTCGGCATCCAGAAGAAGTACAAGATGGCCGGCACGTGCGACGTCATCTTCCCCGAGACGTTCGACGCCCAGGCGCCCGATCTCGACGGCACGTACATCGTCGAGCAGTACCTCGTGAAGGACGTCGCGCCGCTCAACACGCCGGCCGACGCCGAGTTCCGTCGCGCGTTTCGCGACGTGTCGAAGGGCGTGTCGCCGGGTCCGCACTCGTTCGCCGGCTACGAGTCGACGTTTCTCTACAAGCAGGCCATCGAGAAGGCCGGGTACCGGAGCAAGGCGGACACCGCCAAGGTGATCGCGGCCATCGAGGGCATGTCGGCTCAGAAGAGCGTCGAGTACCCCCAGGGCCCGTTCACGATGCGCAAGGACGACCACCAGGGCCTGCTCAACCTGTACATCTGGCAGCTCCGCAACGGACAGGCCCACATGGAAGCGACGGTGACCCCGGCCGAGGCCGGATACCCGCCCGCCTCCGGCTGCCGGATGTAGGGCCCCGGGACACGGGCCGCGGCTCGTTGCCCGTTCTCGAGACGGCAGGCCTCTCCCGATCCTTCGGATCTCACCTCGCCGTCGACCGGGTCGACGTCGCGCTGGAG
>JBKPPN010000460.1:0-11536 GCA_046733575.1 Candidatus Methylomirabilota bacterium
ACCCAGCGCACCCAGCACGTTCGGATCGATCCGCATCCCGAGCGAGAGCCCCAGCGTGGAGAGGGCAGCCTTGATCTCGTCGATGGACTTCTCGCCCAGGTTCTTCACGTGCTCCAGGTCGGCGTCCGTCTTCTGGGCCAGGTCGGCCACGATGGTGAGATCCGCGGCCTTGAGCGCGTTCACGGCGCGCGGCGACAGCGGCAGCTCCTCGAGCGGCTTGGCGAGGCTGTCACGCAGGTACGCCTCGGCGTCCGCCTCCTGCGCCTCCTCGTCGTGCTCGCTCTTGGCCGCGCTGAGCGGCGTGAAGTGGTCGCGCAGGAACGCGGCGGCACGCCCGAGGGCGTCCTCGGGGCCGACCGCGCCGTTCGTCCACAGCTCGAACACGAGCTTCTCGTAGTCGGTGATCTTGCCGAGGCGCGACATCTCGACGTTGTAGGAGGCGCGCGTGATCGGCGAGTACGCGGCGTCGACGGACAGCGCGCCGCTCGGCACGTCGGGGTGTTGCTCGGCCATCTCGTAGCCTCGGCCCATGCCCACGCCGATCTCGACGGACACCCGCGTGTCCGACTCGATGGTCATGAGATGGACCTCGGGGTTGACGATCTCCACGTCCGTCTCCGGCACGTCGGCGCCCGTGACGTCGCGCGGACCGGTCACGTCGAGACGCAGCACCTTCGGCTCGCCCGACGGCACCTGGATCGCGAGCTTCTTGAAGTTCAGGAGGACCTCGACGGTCGGCTCCTTGACGCCCGGAATGCGCGCGTCCGCGCTGCGCACGCCGTCGATCTTCACCCACGACACGGCGGAGCCGGGCACGATGCTGAGCAGCGCGCGCCGCAGCGAGTGGCCGACGGTGAGCCCGTAGCCTTTCTCGAACGGCTCGGCCACCAGCCGACCGTAGCGGTCGCTCAGGATCTCCCACTCCACCTTCTTGGGTCGCTGAAACGGAATTCTCGGCATTCCCTCGCCTACTTGCTGTACAGCTCGACGATGAGCTGCTCGGATACGGGGATCTGGATGTCCTCGCGCAGGGGCAGGCTGCGAATCACCCCGCGCTTCGCGGTGGGATCGAGCTCCAGCCACTGCGGAACCTGCCCGCGTCCACCGTTGAGGTTGTCGTCCACGCGCGCCTGCATCTTCGACGTGGCGCGGAGCTCGACGCGGTCGCCCACCTTGGTGAGGTACGACGGCACCGAGACCTTGCGCCCGTTCACGGCGAAGTGGCCGTGGGCCACCATCTGCCGCGACTCACGCCGGGACGTGGCGAAGCCCAGGCGGTGCACCACGTTGTCGAGCCGCAGCTCGAGGAGGCGCAGCAGGTTCTCGCCCGTCACGCCCTTCTCCCGCTCGGCCCACTCGAAGTAGCGACGGAACTGGCCTTCGAGCACGCCGTAGATGCGCTTGGCCTTCTGCTTCTCGCGCAGCTGCACGCCGAACGGCGTCAGCTTGCCGCGCTGCAGGCCGTGCTGGCCGGGCGGATAGTTGCGCCGCTCGATGGCGCACTTGTCGGTGAAGCAGCGCGTCCCCTTCAAGAAGAGCTTCATGCCTTCACGACGGCAGAGCCGGCACTTCGCTTCCGTGTATCGCGCCATGGCCGGCCCCTACACCCGCCGCCGCTTGGGCGGCCGGCAGCCGTTGTGCGGAATCGGGGTGACGTCGCGGATGGCCGTCACCTCGAGGCCGACGGCCTGGAGCGAGCGAATGGCCGCCTCGCGTCCCGCACCGGGACCGCGGACGAACACCTCGATCTGCTTGAGCCCGTACTCCATCGCCTTTCGCGCCGCGATCTCCGCGGCCGTCTGGGCGGCGAACGGCGTCGACTTGCGCGAGCCCTTGAAGCCGGCGCTGCCCGCCGACGACCAGGACACCACGTTCCCCATCCGGTCCGTCAGCGTGACGATCGTGTTATTGAAGGTGGCCTGCACGTGGGCGATCCCCGTGCGCACCTCTCGCCGCTCGCGCTTCTTGCCGCCCTTCTTCCGTGGCGCGGGCTTCTCGTCTGCCATGCGTTACGCTCCTGGTGCCTTCTTCGGGGCGGGCGCGGCCGCCGTCGGTTTCTTCTTGATCATGACGCCCTTGCGCGGGCCCTTGCGCGTCCGCGAATTCGTATGCGTCCTCTGCCCGCGCACGGGCAGCCCCCGCCGATGCCGGATCCCCCGATACGCCCCGATGTCCATCAACCGCTTCACATTCATGGACACCTCACGCCTCAGGTCACCCTCGACCTTGAGCTCCCGCTCGATGATGTCCCGGATGCGAGCCACTTCCTCCTCACTCCACGCCTTCACCCGCTTATCCGGATCCACCTGCGCATCCGCAAGCACCCGCCTCGCCGTCGGCCGCCCAATCCCATAGATATAGGTGACCGCGACCTCCCCCCGCTTCTCCCTCGGCAAGTCAATCCCCGCCACTCTCGCCATACGCCGTCTCCTGTTCCTACCGCCTCGTCGCGTTCGAGCGCCGGCTTTGCCGGCGCAAATCCGTCCTGGGGGGAGGCTCCGGAAGGGGGGCGAAGCCCCCCTCCGGGTCCTACCCCTGCCTCTGCTTGTGCCGCGGGTTCTTGCAGATGATGCGAATCACCCCGTTGCGCCGCACGAACTTGCAGTTCTCGCAGCGCGGCTTGATCGACGGTCTCACTTTCATCCCTGGTCCTCGTTACTTGAACCGGTACGTGATGCGCCCGCGCGACAGATCGTAGGGCGACAGCTCGACCTTCACCCGGTCGCCCGGGAGGATGCGGATGAAGTTCATCCGCATCTTGCCGCTCACGTGCGCCAGCACGCGGTGACCGTTCTCGAGCTCGACCCTGAACATCGCATTGGGCAGCGGCTCCACCACCGTGCCCTCCACCTCGATCGCGTCTTCCTTCGGCATCACGCCGCTCCGCGCGACGCCACGGCCTGCTTGCGCGTCAGCACTTCCGGCCCGCTCTCGGTGATGGCGATGGTGTGCTCGAAGTGCGCGGCGAGGCTGCCGTCGCGCGTCACGGCCGTCCAGCCGTCATCGAGGACCTTCACCTCATAGCTGCCCATCGTGACCATTGGCTCGATCGCGAGCACCATGCCGGGCCGGAGCTTCGGTCCGCGTCCCGGTTCGCCGAAATTCGGGACCTGCGGCTCCTCGTGGAGCGCGCGACCGATGCCGTGACCCACGAAGGCGCGCACGACGCCGAAGCCGTGCTGCTCCACGTGGCGCTGCACCGCGTGCGAGACGTCCGAGAGCCGGCGATCGGGCTGGCACTCGACGATGGCGAGATCGAGGCTCTCGCGCGTCACGTCGAGCAGCTTCCGGGTGGTCGCAGGGATGTCGCCGATGGCGGTCGTGAACGCGCAGTCTGCGTAATACCCCTCCACGATACAACCCAGGTCAAACCCCACGATGTCGCCTTCTTTCAGCCGGCGGTGCGGCGACGGGATGCCGTGCACGATCTCCTCGTTGATCGAGATGCAGACGGTGGCGGGAAATCCGCGGTAGCCCTTGAAGGCGGGCCGCGCGCCCTGCGCCTCGAGGAAGCGCTCCACCTCGGCGTCGACCTCGAGCGTCGACATCCCCGGCTTCACGAAGTCGGGGAGCCAGTCCATGACGTCGGAGAGGATATGTCCCGCCCGGCGCATGATGCCGATCTCGCGCGGCGACTTGAGATCGATCATGCCTGCACGGCCCGGCGGAGGAACTGGCGGATTCCCTCGATGCTGCCGTCCGCCGGCACCCGGACGAGCAGGCCGCGCTCACGGTAGTACTCGAGGAGCGGCGCCGTCTGCGTCGCGTAGACCTGAAGGCGCGTGCGCACGGTGTCCTCGCTGTCGTCGGCCCGCTGGTACAGCTCGCCCCCGCAGCGGTCGCAGACGTCGGCGCGTCGCGACGGCGCGGACACGACGTGATACGTCGCGCCGCACTGTCGGCACACGCGGCGACCGGTGAGCCGACGCAGCAATTCTGCCTCCGGCACGTCGAAGAACAGGACGCGGTCGAGAGGCTGGCCCAGCGAGTCCAGCAACCGACCGAGCGCCTCCGCCTGCCCGATGGTGCGGGGAAAGCCGTCGAGGATGAAGCCGCGCTTGGCGTCCGGCTGGGCGAGGCGGTCGGCGATCATGCCGACGATCACGTCGTCGGGGACCAGCGCGCCGCGGTCGTAGTACTGCTTGGCCTCGCGTCCCAGCGGCGTGTCGGCAGCCATCGCTTCGCGCAGCATGTCGCCGGTCGCGATCTGCGGGACGGCCCACTCCTGGGCGAGGTCGCGCGCCTGGGTACCCTTGCCGGCGCCCGGCGGACCGAGGAAGAGGACGCGCACCAGAACGCCTACCTCCGCGCGAACGACCCGCTCGACCGGGTCTTGGACTTCTTGAGGAAGCCCTCGTAGTTGCGCATGAGCAGGTGCGACTCCATCTGCCGGACGGTATCGAGCGCCACGCCAACCACGATGAGCAGGCTCGTCCCGCCGAAGTAGAACGGGACGTTGAACCAGCGGATGAGGAAGTCGGGGAGCACCGAGATCAACGCGAGGAAGAGGGCGCCGGGGAGCGTGATGCGCGTGAGGACGCGGTCGATGTACTCCGCGGTCTTCTTGCCCGGACGCACGCCGGGGATGAACCCGCCGTACTTCTTCATGTTGTCCGCCAGATCGACGGGGTTGAAGACGATGGCGGTGTAGAAGTACGCGAAGAACACGATGAGGGCCATGTACAGCATCGTGTACGTGAACCGGCCCGGCGAGAGCGCGTCGGCGATGGCCTGCATCCAGGGATGCGGCACGAACCGCGTCAGCGTCGCCGGGAACAGGATGAGCGACGAGGCGAAGATGACCGGGATGACGCCCGCGGTGTTGATGCGCAGCGGAATGTGGGTCGACTGACCGCCGTAGACGCGTCGACCGACCACCCGCTTGGCGTACTGCACCGGGATCTTCCGCTGCCCTTCCTGCATGAGCACGACGGCCGCGGTGACCGCAACCATCAACGCCACGAGAGCGCCGAAGACGAACAGCTTGAGCTCGCCCGTCGTGATCAACGTGTACGACGCGGTGAGCGCCGACGGCAGCCGCACCACGATCCCCGCGAAGATGATCAGCGAGATGCCGTTGCCCACGCCCTTCTCGGAGATCTGCTCGCCGATCCACATGATCAGCGCGGTGCCGGCCGAGAGCGTCAGCATGGTGAGGAGCCGGAAGCCCCAGCCCGGGTCGGGAACGATGCTCACCCCGGCCGGGCTCCGCATGCCTTCCAGACCGTACGCGATGCCGAGGCCCTGTACCGCGGAGAGGACCATCGTCCCGTACCGCGTGTACTGCGTGATCTTCTTCCTGCCCGCCTCGCCCTCCTTCGCGATCCGCTCGAGGGCGGGGATCACGACGGTGAGGAGCTGCAGGATGATCGAGGCCGAGATGTACGGCATGATGCCGAGGGCGAAGATCGAGAGGCGGCGCAGGTTGCCGCCAGAGAACAGGTCGACCATGCCGAGCAGCGTGCCCTGCACCTGATCGAAGAACTGCGAGAGCGCGTGACCGTCGATGCCCGGCGTGGGCACGTGGGCGCCGACCCGGTACGCCACGAGCAGTCCGGCCGTGAAGAGGATGCGGCGCTTCAGCTCCTGGATCTTGAAGACGTTCTGGAAGCTCTGCAGGCTCTCGATCACGCTCCGGCAACCCCCGCGTCACCGAGCAACTCGACGCGTCCTCCGCGTGCCTCGATCTTCGCCCGCGCCGACTCGCTGACCGCGTGCAGCTTGACGGTGAAGGCGCGCTCCACGTCACCCTCGCCCAGGAGCTTCACGAGCTCGCGGCTCGCCTTGCGGATCAGCCCGGCCGCCACGAGGGCATCCGGGTCGACCACCGTCACGTCGCCGAGGGCGGCGAGCGACTTGAGGTTCACCACGGCGTACGCCGTCTTGCCGCCCGGCGGAAGGAAGCCGCGCTTGGGGATGCGGCGGTAGAGCGGCATCTGGCCACCTTCGAAGCCGTTCGTCTTCCCGCCACCCGAGCGCGCCTTGTGGCCCTTGCTGCCCTTGGTCGACGTCTTGCCGTGCCCCGAGCCGATGCCCCGCCCGACGCGCTTGCGCCGCTTCTTGGCGCCGGGCGCCGGCGAGAGGTCCTCAAGCCTCATGGTCCACCTTCAGCATGTGCTGCACCGCGAACACCATGCCGCGAATCGACGCGGTGTCGTCGTGCACGACGGTCTGGTTGATGCGACGGAGTCCGAGCGCCTTGACGGTCGCTTCGTGCTTCGGCGAGAGGCCGATGATCGACCTCGTCAGCGTGAGCTTAAGCTTCTTGCTTGGCACCGGTCTCCTCCACGTGATTGCCCATGTCGCCCCGCCGCGCCGCGTGCAGATCCTGAAGTCGCTTGATCCGGCGCAGGGCGTCGATCGTCGCCTTCAGCACGTTGTGCGGATTGTTGGTGCCGAGCGTCTTCGTCAGGATGTCCTGGACGCCCGCCGCCTCGAGGACAGGCCGGACGGCGCCCCCCGCGATGACCCCCGTGCCGGGCACGGCGGGCTTCATGAACACCCGGCCCGCTCCGAAGTGACCGGTGATCTCGCAGGGGATCGTCGTTTCCTTCAGCGGCACGAACACGAGATCCTTTTTGGCGTGCTCGACGGCCTTGCGGATGGCTTCCGGCACCTCGTGCGCCTTGCCCAGTCCGACGCCGACGTGTCCGCGTCCGTCGCCCACGACGACGAGGGCGGTGAAGGAGAAGCGCCGTCCTCCCTTGACCACCTTGGCCACCCGGTTGATGGACACGACGCGGTCATTGAGCTCGAGCACACTCGGATCGATCCTCGCTTCGGCCACTCGGTTCTCCTTGGCTCGGGTCCGCGACTGCTCTAGAACACCAGCCCGCCCGCGCGGGCTGCGTCGGCGAGCGCCTTGACACGTCCGTGGTACATGAAACCGCCTCGATCGAACACGACCTTCTCGATGCCGCTCGCCTTCGCCTTCTCGGCGAGCAGCTCGCCGAGAGCCTTGGCCGCGGCCACGTTGCCGCCCGACTTCTGGCGCGAGATGAAGTCCTTGCTGCGCGAGTCCACCGCCACGAGCGTGCGCCCGCTGTCGTCGTCGACGAGCTGGGCGCCGATGTGCTTGATGGAGCGGAACACGGCCAGGCGGGGTCGCTCGGCCGAGCCTCGCACCCAGCGACGCAGCCGGTAGTGACGAATGTCGCGCGGTGTCCGACGGTCCTTGATGATCACTTCGCGCCCGCCTTCTTGCCGACCTTGCGACGGATGACCTCGTCCGAGTACTTGATGCCCTTGCCCTTGTAGGGGTCGGGCTTCCGAAGGCTGCGGAGCTTGGCGGCCGTCTCGCCCAGCAGCGCCTTGTCGGCGCCACGCAGGGTGATGGCCACCTGCCGCTCGATCTCCGCGGTGATGCCCTCGGGGAGCGGGAAGATCACGGGATGCGAATAGCCGAGAGCGAGCTGGATCGCCTTGCCCTGCATCTGGGCGCGGTAGCCGATCCCCACGATGTCGAGCTTGCGCTCGAAGCCATCCTTGACGCCGGTGACCATGTTGGCCACGAGCGCGCGCGTCAGGCCGTGCAGCGCGCGCAGGCGACGGTCGTCGCTGTCGCGCGAGATCGTGAGCACGTTGTTCTCCACGGCGGCCTTGAGCCCGGAAGGCACCGGCTGCGACAGCTTGCCCTTGGGCCCGTCCGCGCTCACCGTGCCGTTGCTCACGTTGATCTTGACGCCGGTCGGAATGGGAATGGGTTTCTTGCCGATTCGTGACATGGTCTGGCCCCTACCACACGTAGGCGAGCACTTCGCCGCCCACCTTTTGCTTGCGCGCATCGCGGTCCGCCATCACGCCCCGCGACGTGGAGACGACGGCCACCCCCATCCCGGCGAGGATGTGCGGAATCTCGTCGTGCGGCACGTACACGCGGCGTCCCGGGGTCGAGACGCGCACCAGTCCCGAGATGATCTTCTCGTTGCCGTGTCCGTACTTGAGGTACACGCGCAGGACGTTCTGCTTGCTGTCCTCGAGGACGCGGAAGTTCTTGATGAACCCCTCCTCCTTGAGGATCTCGCAGATGCGGACCTTCAGACGCGACGACGGGATGTCGACCTTCTCGTGCTCGGCGCGGCTCGCGTTGCGGATGCGGGTGAGGAGATCGGCGATGGGATCCGTCTTCATGCTCGCCTCACCAGCTCGCCTTCGTCACGCCGGGAATCTCGCCCTTGAGGGCGAGCTCGCGGAAGCACAGGCGGCAGAGCTGGAACTTGCGCAGGTACCCGCGGGGGCGGCCGCAGAGCTTGCAGCGGTTCTTGGCGCGGGTGGGAAACTTCGCCGGCCGCAGGGACTTCATGATGAGCGAGGTCTTGGCCATCGGTGCCTACTCCCTGAACGGCATGCCGAGGTGCGTGAGGAGCGCCTTGGCGTCCTCGTCCGACCGCGCCGTCGTCACGATGTTGATGTCCATGCCGCGGATCTTGTCGATCTTGTCGTAGACGATCTCGGGAAAGATCAGCTGCTCCTTGAGTCCCATGGCGTAGTTGCCCCGGCCGTCGAAGCCCTTGGGCGGCACGCCCTTGAAGTCGCGCACACGGGGCAGCGCGATGTTCACGAGCCGGTCGAGGAACTCGTACATGCGGGCCGCGCGGAGGGTGACCTTGGCGCCGATGGGCACGTTCTCGCGCAGCTTGAAGTTCGCGATCGACTTCTTGGCCCGCGTGACGAGCGGCTTCTGTCCCGCGATGGCCTGAAGATCGGCCACCGCGAAGTCCATCACCTTGGCGTTGTCACGCGCCTCGCCCACGCCCATGCTGATCACGATCTTCTCGAGGCGCGGGACCTCGAGGACGTTGCGGTAGCCGCGCTCCTTCATGAGGGCGGGAACGATCTCGGTCTTGTAGCGGTCCTTCAGTCGAGCAGGCACGGCGCCGGTGCCCTTGGGCCGTGTCTGCGCCGACGGCGCCGCCGCAGCCCCCTTGTCGGCGGGCTTGCGCGCCTGCTGCTGTCCCTTGGCCCCGGGCGCCTTGCCGCCTCCGCCCTGGGGCGACTTCTGCTGCGCGGGTGCCGGTGCTTTGGCCATGGTCTCCTATCCCTTGTCGATGCTCTCGCCGCAGCGACGGCAGACGCGGATCTTGCGCCCGTCGGCGAGGATCTTCGTCCCCGCGCGCACGGCGCGATCGCAGCGGCCGCACACCAGCAGCACGTTGGAGAGCGAGAGGAAGCCCTCCCGCTCGATGATGCCGCCCTGGCGCAGCTTCTGCGTCGGGCGCTGGTGCTTCTTGATCATGTTGATCTTCTCGACGAGCACGCGACCCTCGTCGGGGAGGACGCGCAGGACCTTGCCGCGCGTGGGCGGTCGGTCCTTGGGCGCGCGGTTGCGGCCCTTGGTCACCTCGACGAGATCGCCGCGCCGCACGTGGGCGTGCGCCATCAGATCACCTCCGGCGCGAGCGAGATGATCTTCGTGTACTGTCGCTCGCGCAGCTCGCGCGCCACCGGACCGAAGATCCGCGTTCCCACCGGGTTCTCGTCGGGCCTGATCAGCACGACGGCGTTCCGGTCGAACCGGATGTACGAGCCGTCCTTGCGGCGCACTTCCTTCACCGTGCGCACCACGACGGCGCGCGCCACCTCGCCCTTCTTGACCGTACCCTCCGGCGAGGCTTCCTTCACGGCCACGATGACGGTGTCACCCAGCGAGGCGTAGCGCTTGTTGGCGCCGCCCATCACCCGGATGCATTGCACCTTCTTGGCCCCGGAGTTGTCCGCCACATCGAGCATCGAGCGCGGCTGGATCATCGGATCAGGACACCCGGCTCAGGATCTTGCGGATGCGCCAGCGCTTGTCGCGCGACAGCGGTCGCGTCTCCTCGATGAGGACGCGATCGCCCACCTTGCTCTCGTTGGCCTCGTCGTGCGCCTTGAGACGCTTCGACATGCGGATGACGCGCTGGTACTTGGGATGGCGGTACACCCGCTCGATCCGCACCACCCGCGTCTTCTGCATGGCGTCGCTCACCACGACGCCTTCCTGATCTCGTCGCTCGCCCACCGGAGTTCTCCTAGACTGCTTGTCGCTCGCGCTGCACCGTGCGGGCGCGCGCGAGGTCACGGCGCGCCTCGCGCGCCCGCGACGGATTCTTCGCCACGCCCATGGAGAGCTGGAAGCGGAGGTTGAACACCTCCTCCGTCAGCTCCTTCACGCGCGTCTGCAGCTCATCGTCCGAGAGGTCCCGCCACTTGGCCGCTTTCATGTCCGATCCTCAGAGCTCCCGCGTCCGCGTCACGAACTTGGTCGCGATGCCGATCTTCTGGGCCGCCGTGCGAAACGCCTCCTTGGCGACGTCCTGCGGCACGCCCTCCATCTCGTAGAGGATCCGGCCGGGCTTCACCACCGCGACCCACTCCTCGGGATTGCCCTTGCCCTTGCCCATGCGGGTCTCGGCGGGCTTCTTCGTCACGGGCTTGTCGGGGAACACCCGGATCCACACCTTGCCGCCCCGCTTGAGGCTCCGGGTCAGCGCCACGCGAGCGGCCTCGATCTGGCGGTTGGTCACCCAGCCCGGCTCGAGGGCCTTGAGCCCGAACTCGCCGAAGGACAGCGTGGAGCCGCGCTGCGCGTTGCCCTTCATGCGGCCCCGCTGGGTCTTGCGATACTTGACGCGCGCCGGCATCAGCATGGCGGTGTCCTAGGCCTCCGCCGCCGCGTGCGAGCGGATGACCTCGCCCTTGAAGATCCAGACCTTCACGCCGATCGTCCCCGCCGTCGTGTGCGCGGTGGCGAGCCCATAGTCGATGTCGGCGCGGATCGTGTGCAGCGGCACGCGGCCGTCGCGATACCACTCGCGCCGCGCGATCTCGCTGCCACCCAGCCGTCCCGAGCACGCGATGCGGATCCCGTCCGCACCGAGACGCAGCGACGACGTGACCGCCTTCTTCATCGCTCGTCGGAAGGCCACGCGCTTCTGGAGCTGCAGCGCGACGTTCTCGGCCACGAGCTGGGCGTCCAGCTCGGGGTGGATCACCTCGTCGATGTTGAGGTAGATCTCCTTGCCCGTCCGCATCTGGAGCTCGTTCTTGAGCCGCTCCACCTCGGCGCCCTTGCGACCGATGATGATGCCGGGACGCGCGGTGAAGATCGTGATCCGCGCGCGGTTCCCGGATCGCTCGATGTCGATCTTCGAGATGCCCGCGTGGTACAGCTGGTCCTTGATGTGACGCCGGATCTTCACGTCCTCGTGCAGGAGCTTCGCGTAGTCCTTCGTGGCGAACCACCGCGAGCTCCACGTCCGCGTCGACCCGAGGCGAAAGCCGATCGGGTGTGTCTTCTGACCCATGCTCAGTCCGTCTCCTTGCCCGTTCGGCCTCTCGAGCCCGACCGCCGGGCGCCGCGACGCTGCGGGCGCTCGGCCGGCGGTGCGTCAGGCGTCGACGCCGATCGCGCCGCCCCACCGCGCGCGCTGCCGTCGGCTCGCGCGCTGCGCAGAGCGGGGGCCGCCTCGTCGGTGACGCCGATCGTGAGATGACTCGTCTTGTGGCGGATGAAGAATGCGCGACCCATCGCACGGGGTTGCACGCGCTTCATCGA
>JBKPPN010000461.1:0-6683 GCA_046733575.1 Candidatus Methylomirabilota bacterium
GTCCAGCACATCGTCAACGGCCTGATCATCGGGGGCGGCTATGCCCTCATGGGGATCGGCCTCACGCTCATCTTCGGCATCATGCGCGTGGTCAACTTCGCCCACGGCGAGTTCTACATGCTGGGCGCGTTCCTGCTCTTCACGCTGTTCAGCCTGCTCGGCGTGAACTTCTTCATCGCCAGTCTCGTCGCGATCCTCGGGGTGGGCGTGGCCGGCGTCATCGTGGAGCGTGTCGTCCTCCGCCCGCTCCGCCACGAGCCCATCGAGATTCCCATGCTCGCCACCGTGGCCCTGTCGGTGATCCTGCAGAATGCGGCGATCCTCATCTGGGACGCGTCGCCCAAGACGCTGCGTCACCCGTTCTCGCCCATCCCGATGGTGCTCGGGCCGATCCACGTCGTGAGCATCCGGATCTTCGCGGGGCTGGCCGCCGTCGTGCTGATCGTGGGCGCGCATCTCTTCATCCAGAAGACGCGCTTCGGCAAGGCCATGCGGGCCACGTTCCAGGACGGGGAGATGGCGCGCCTCGTCGGCGTCAACGTCGACACCGTGTACGCGTTCACGTTCGCCTTCGGGGCCGCGCTGGCCGGCGCCTCCGGCGTCCTGCTCGGGTCGGTGTTCTGGGTCGCGCCCTCGATGGGCGACCTGGCCGCGCTCAAGTCGTTCGCCGTGGTCATCATGGGCGGCCTGGGCAACTTCATCGGCGCCATCGTGGGCGGTCTCGTGCTCGGCGTGGCCGAGAACCTCGGCGCCGCCTACATCTCGTCCGGCTACAAGGACGCCATCGGGTTCATCGTGATCATCGTGCTCCTGCTGCTGCGACCGCAGGGGCTGCTCGGCAAGGCGGTGCGATGAGACCCGGCGCGCTGGCCGCCCTCGCGGTCGCCGCGGTGCTCGCCGTCTTCCCGCTCGTGGTCACCGACGACTACTTCGTCCACCTGCTCGTGATGGCCGCGCTCTACTACGTGCTGTCGGCGGGCATGAACCTGCTCCTGGCCGGCGGTCAGCTCACGCTCGGGCACACCGCCTTCTTCGGCATCGGCGCCTACACGTCGGGACTGCTCGCGCTGCACTACGAGCTTTCGCCGCTGCTCGGCATGATCGCGGCGGCCGTGCTGTGCGGGCTCATCGGCTGGGCGCTCGGCAAGATCACGCTGCGCCTGCGCGGCTCGTACTTCGTGCTCGTGACCATCGGCTTCGCGGAGGTCGTCCGCCTCGTGGCCACGAACTGGATCGATCTGACGCAGGGGCCGCTCGGCCTGCCCGGCATCCCCGCCTTTGACCTCGGGCGCCCCGCGCTCACGCTCACCACGAAGCGCGCGTACTACTACCTGATCCTCGTCCTCGCCGCGGCGACGTTCGTCCTCACCGCGCGGCTGCTGTCCTCGCGCTTCGGGCGGGCGCTGTCGGCCGTGCGCCAGAACGAGCCGCTCGCGGAGTCGTCCGGCATCAGCGCCTATCACTACACGCTGATCGCGATGGTGACGGCGTGCGCGCTCGCCGGCGTGGCGGGCAGCTTCTACGCGCACTACATCAACTTCCTCAGTCCCGAGCTGTTCTCGTTCGCCAACACGGTGACCATGGTCGTGATGGTGGTCGCGGGCGGGCAGGGCACCATCGCCGGCCCCGCCGTCGGCGCCCTCGTGTTCACGTTCGTTCCCGAGCTCCTGCGCATGGCGTCGTTCTACCGGATGCTGGCGTACGGCTTCATCCTCCTGCTCGTCGTGATGTTCATGCCGCGCGGGATCGTGTACTACCTCCGCGGTCTCGGCCGGGTGCGACGTCCCGCCCTCGTGCCGCACGCCGCCACGGCATCATCCACGGCGCCGGCTGAGCCGGGCGGGACGGCCGCGGCGCACAGCGCGGGTGCCGCCGCGACGGACGGCGTCAGCACGCGGCCGTCCGGCGCCGCGCTCGACGTCGAAGCCGTCACCGTCCGCTTCGGCGGGCTGGCCGCGTTGCAGGACTTCAGCATGCGGCTCGAGGCGGGCGAGATCCTGGCCCTCATCGGCCCGAACGGGGCGGGGAAGACGACGGCGTTCAACGTCGTGACGGGATTCCAGTCGCCCTCGTCAGGCCGCGTCACGCATCGCGGCGTGGAGGTCACGCGCCTGCCGCCGCACCGCATCTGCCGGCTCGGCATCGTGCGCATGTTCCAGAAGACGAGCGTGTTCCCGGAGTCGTCCGTGCGCGACAACGTCATCACGGCGTGCCACCGGCTCGGCCGCGCGTCGTTCTCGTCCATCGTGCTCGGCACGCCGGCGACGCGACACGAGGAGGCGCGGCTGCGCGAGCGAGCCGACGCGCTCCTCGTCTTCACGGGCCTGGCCGACCGCGCCGACGAGCAGGCGCGCAACCTCTCGTACGGCGAGCAACGTCTGCTCGGTCTCGCCATCGCGCTGGCGCCCGACCCGACCGTCCTGATGCTCGACGAGCCGGCGGCCGGGCTGAATCCGACCGAGACGCAGCGGGTGATGGCGCTCATCGGCCAGATCCGTGCGCGGGGTATCAGCGTGCTGCTCGTCGAGCACGACATGAAGATGGTGATGGGCATCTCCGACCGCATCGTGGTGCTGAACCACGGGCAGAAGATCGTGGAGGGCGCGCCGGCGGAGATCCAGCGGCATCCCGAGGTGATCCGCGCCTACCTCGGCTCGGGAGAGCTCCTTGCTCGTGCTTGACGGCGTGCGCGCCGGCTACGGCAAGGTCAACGTCCTGCACGACGTCTCGCTGCGCGTGAACAGCGGCGAGTTCGTGTGCCTGATCGGCGCCAACGGTGCGGGCAAGAGCACCATCCTGAAGACCATCTCGGGACTGCTCGCTCCGCGCGGCGGGTCGCTGTCCCTCCTCGACCGTCCTATCGGCGGGCGGCCCGCCCACGAGATCCTCAAGGCGGGAATCGCGCACTGTCCCGAGGGCCGCCGCATCTTTCCCGACATGACCGTGCGCGAGAACCTCGAGATGGGCGCGTACGTGCGCGGCGCCGAATCGACCGTCGGCGAGGACATCGAGCGCGCCTTCGCGCGCTTTCCCGTCCTGCAGCAGCGCGCGCGTCAGCTCGCGGGCACGCTGTCGGGCGGGGAGCAGCAGATGCTCGCCATCGCGCGTGCCCTCATGTCGAATCCCAAGCTGCTCCTGCTCGACGAGCCCTCGCTCGGGCTCTCCCCGACGATGGTGGAGGCGACGTTCAAGATCATCGCCGAGATCCGCGCTCGCGGCGTGACGGTCCTCATGGTCGAGCAGAATGCGTATCTCGCCCTCCGCATGGCCGACCGCGGCTACGTGATGGAGACGGGACGCGTGACGCTCGAGGGCCGCGGCGCCGACCTGCTCGACAACGAGCACGTGCGCCGCGCGTATCTCGGCGGGTGACCCTCCGCCTTCGCGCGCATCGTGTATAGTCGGCAACCGAACGCCTGATGGGAGCGAAGTACTTCGGTGCGGCGGTGAAGCGACGCGAGGACCCCCGATTCCTCCGCGGCGAGGCCCGCTACCTGGACGACGTGAAGCTGCCCGCGCTCCTCCACGCGGCCTTCGTGCGCTCGCCACACGCCCACGCGCGCATCGCGGGGATCCGCACGGACTCCGCGAAGACGATGCCCGGCGTGGCCGGCGTCTTCACGTTCGCCGACCTCGAGCGGTGGATGAAACCGCTCCCGCTCTTCGGCGCGCCCCCTCCGGGCCTCGCCGCCGCGGTGACGTTCGACCTGCGCCAGGCCCCGCAGTACGCGCTCTGCCGCGAGCGCGCGAGGTACGTGGGCGAGATCGCGGCGATGGTCGTCGCGGACACGCGGGCGCACGCCGAGGACGCCGCGGAGCGCATCGAGGTCGACTGGGAGCCGCTCCCCGTGTGCATCGACATGGTGGCCGCGGCGGAGCGCGGCGCGCCGCTCGTCCACGAGACGTGGGGCACGAACGTCGCGGTGGGCTTCACGCACGCCGTCGGGGACACGACGGCCGCCTTCGCGGCCGCGGATGTCGTGATGAGCGAGCGCTTCCACATCCAGCGCTATGTCGGCATGCCGATCGAGGGCCGGGGGGTGGTGGCGCAGTGGGACCGCCGCGACGGCACCATGACGACGTGGAACAGCACGCAGGTGTCGCACTTCGTCCAGCAGGGTCTCGCCGTCGCGCTCGACCTGCCCCCGCACAAGATCCGCGTGATCGCGCCCGATCTCGGCGGCGGGTTCGGCACGAAGGCGTCGGGCTACGCCGAGGACGTGCTGGTGCCCGTGGCGGCGATCCGTCTCGGCCGTCCCGTGAAGTGGGTGGAGGACCGGCGCGAGCACATGATGTCCGCCGCGCACGCGCGTCATCAGGTGCACGCGATCGAGCTCGCCGCGCGACGCGACGGCACGCTGCTCGGGTTGCGCGATCACATCTGGCTCGATCTCGGGGCGTACAACGTCTGGGGCATCGTGTTGCCGTACAACACGGTGGCGCACCTGCTCGGACCGCAGCGTATCCCGACCATGTCGATCCGGTTCGACGCGGTGGTCACGCACAAGGTGCCGAACGCGCCCTATCGTGGGGCGGGCCGCCCCGAGACGGTGTTCGCGATGGACCGCGCCATGGACTGCCTCGCGCGCAAGCTGGGCATGGATCCCGCCGAGCTGCGGCGCCGGAACTATATCCGCCCCGACGAGCTGCCGTACGACCTGCGCATGCCGTACCGCGACGGCAACCCGCTCGTGTACGACACTGGCGACTTCCCCGCTGCGCTGGAGTCCGCCCTCGCGGCGGCGGACTACGACGCGTTCCGGAAAGAGCAGGCCTCGCTGCGCACGCAGGGCATCTACCGCGGCGTCGGGATCTCGGGCTACGTCGAGGGCACCGCCATCGGACCGTTCGAGGGCGCCACGGTGAAGATCGACCTCGCAGGCCGCGTGCTCGTCGCGACGGGCGCGGTGAACTCGGGGCAGGGTCACGAGACGAGCTTCGCCCAGGTCGCGGCCGACGCGCTTGGTGTGCCGATCGACTGGGTGACCGTGATCGGCGGTGACACCGCGGCGGTGCCGTTCGGTGTGGGAACGTTTGCGAGTCGGAGCGCGGTCACGGCGGGCAGCTCGATCCTCGACGCCGCCTCGCAGGTGAAGGAGAAGCTGGTGAAGGCGGCGGCGAACCTCCTCGAAGCGGCACCCGCGGACGTCGACATCGAGGACGGCCACGCGCGCGTGCGCGGCGCGCCCGGCTCTGCCGTGCCGCTCGCCAAGGTGGTGCAGGCGTCGATCCCGACATTCGCCAAGCCGGGCGTGGCGTCGCCCGACTTCGAGGCGAGCGCCTATCATCACGTCCCGACCGTGACGTACGCGAGCGCGGTGCACGTCGCGCACGTCGAGGTCGACATGGGGACCGGCCACGTCAAGCTGCTGCGCTACGTCGTCTCGCACGACTGCGGCAAGGTGATCAACCCGCTCATCGTGGAAGGCCAGGTCCACGGGGGCGTCGCGCAGGGCGTGGGCGGCGCGATGTTCGAGGAGATGGTGTACGACGACGAGGGCCAGCTGCTGACCGGCTCGTTCATGGACTACCTCGTCCCGACGGCCACCGACCTCCCGCGCATCGAGACCGTCCACCTCGAGTACCCGTCGCCGCGGAACCCACTGGGCGTCAAGGGCCTCGGCGAAGGCGGCGCCATCTCACCGCCTGCGGCCATCGCCAACGCCGTGGAGGACGCCCTCGCGCCATTCGGCGTGACGATCCGCGAGACGCCGGTCAGCCCCGCCCGTCTCCTCGCGCTCATCGAAGGGGCGCGGCCGTGAAACCCGCGCCGTTCGCGTACGCGGATCCGCGGTCGGTCGACGAGGTCGTCGACCATCTCGCGCGTCACGGCGACGACGCGAAGGTCCTGGCGGGAGGCCAGAGCCTGGTGCCGATGCTCAACTTCCGGCTCGCGCGTCCGTCCGTCGTGGTCGACGTGAACCGGGTGAGCGGGCTCGACGGCATCACGGAGCGCGATGGCCGCCTGCACGTCGGCGCGCTCGTGCGTCAGCGTGCGCTGGAGGCGTGGGCGAGCACGCGCGCGCCGTTGATGGCGGCCGCGCTCCGGCTCGTCGGCCACACCGCCATCCGGACGCGCGGCACCGTCGCGGGCAGCATCGTGCACGCCGATCCCGCCGCCGAGCTGCCCGCGCTGCTGCTCTGTCTCGACGGCACCGTCGTGGCGCGCAGCCGCGACGGCGAGCGCGAGATCGCCGCGGGTGACCTCTTCGTCGGCCCGCTGATGACCTCCGTGCGTTCCGACGAGGTCGTGACCGAGACGCGCTGGATGCTGCCGTCCGCCACGGCCGGCTGGGGGCTGCACGAGATGGCGCGACGCCACGGCGACTTCGCGCTCGTCGGCGTGGCCGCGGTGGTCTCGGTCGCGCGCGGCGTGATCGCCCGCGCCCGCATCGCGCTGTTCGGCGCCGGGCCCGTGCCGGTGCGCGCGGAGGCGGCCGAGCGTCTCCTCGTCGGTCAGACCTCGAGTCCCGCGCTCGTCGAGGCGGCCGCGCGAGCCGTCGTGGATGGCCTCGATCCGATGAGCGATCTGCACGCGCCCGCGTCGTATCGCGTCAGCGTCGCGCGCACGCTGACGGGGCGCGCGCTGGCCGACGCGCTGCGCCGGGTGAAGGACGTGACGCCGTGACGCCCGACACGACGCGAACGGTGAGCGTGCGCGTCAACGGCGAGCCCCGCCAGGC
>JBKPPN010000462.1:0-6339 GCA_046733575.1 Candidatus Methylomirabilota bacterium
ATCGGCGGCGAGCTGCGCGAACGTGGTCTCGTGTCCCTGCCCGTGCGCGTGCGAGCCCGTGTAGACCGTGACCATGCCCGTCGGGTGCACGCGCACCTTGCCGGACTCGTACAGCCCCGCGCCCGCGCCGAGCGCGCCGACCACCTTGGATGGCGCGATCGAGCACGCCTCGATATAGGTCGAGAAGCCGACGCCGATCAGGCGACCCTGCTTGCGCGCGGCCTCCTGCTCGGCCCGGAACGCCTTGTAGTCGAACACGCTCATCAGCTTGTCGAAGGCGCCCGCGTAGTCACCGCTGTCGTAGGACACGGCGACGTGCGTCTGGAACGCGCCCGAGAACTTCGGGATGAAGTTGCGTCGCCGCAGCTCGGCGGGATCCATCTTGAGCGCCGCCGCTCCCGCGTCGACGATGCGCTCGAGCACGTAGCAGGCTTCCGGCCGTCCCGCCCCGCGATAGGCATCGACGGCCGTCGTGTTCGAGAACACGCCGGTGACCTCGCAGCTGATCGCACCGAGCGCGTACACGCCGTTCAGCAGCGTGCCGTAGAGGAAGGTCGGGATGGCGGGCGCGAACGTCGAGAGGTACGCGCCCAGGTTCGCGACGGTCTTCACGCGCAGCCCGAGCATCTTGCCATCCTTCGACAGCGCGAGCTCGGCGTCGGTCACGTGGTCGCGGCCGTGCGCGTCGGTCATGTAGGCCTCGCGCCGGCTCGCCGTCCACCGGATGGGCCGCTTGATCTTGCGTGACGCCCACGAGCACACGACCTCCTCGTTGTAGAGGAAGATCTTCGAGCCGAAGCCGCCCCCCACGTCGGGCGAGATCACCCGCACCTTGTGCTCGGGGATGCCGAGGACGAAGGCGCACATCAGGAGACGATGCACGTGCGGGTTCTGCGACGTGACCCACAGCGTGAGGTCGCCCGTGGCGTCGTCGAAGCGGGCCACGCACGCGCGCGGCTCCATCGCGTTGGCGACGAGCCGCTGGTTGACGATGCGCTTTTTCACCGTGACGTCGGCGGACTTGAACGCGGCGTCCGTTGCGGCGGCATCGCCGAGAGCCCACCGGAAGGCGACGTTCCCGGGGACGTTGGCGTGAATCTGCGGCGCGCCCTTTGCCTCCGCCTTGTCCGTCGCCGTCACGGCGGGAAGCGGCTCCCAGGCCACGTTGACCTTCTCGGCGGCGTCCATGGCGGCGGAGTAGCTGTCCGCGATCACCACCGCCACGGGATCGCCGACGTGGCGCGCGACATCCGAGGTCAGCGGCATGTGCGGCGGCATCACCAGGTCCTGCACGACGCCCGGGATGTTCTTGTCCTTGCGCAGGTCCCACCCGCACGGGAGCGAGTTGACGCCCGTCATGTCGGCGCCGGTGAACACGGCCACCACGCCGGGATGCGCCTTTGCCGCGCTCGTGTCGACGGCCTTGATGCGCGCGTGGGCGTGCGGGCTCCGCACGAACGCGGCGTACGTCATGCCGGGCAGCTTCAGGTCGTCGACGTATTGCCCGCGACCGGTGATGAAGCGCGGGTCCTCGCGCCGCTTGATGGACTTGCCGAACAGACGCTCAGTCGCCGTGGCCATGGCGCAACCTCACTACTTCTTGCTGGACATCGTCTCGGCGGCCCACTCGATCGCCTTGACGATGTTGTGGTAGCCCGTGCACCGGCACAGATTGCCCTCGAGCTGATGACGGATCTGCTCCTCCGTCGGCTTGGGGTAGCGCTCGATGATCTGGCAGGCCGCCATGATCATGCCCGGTGTGCAGAAGCCGCACTGCAGCCCGTGCTTCTCCCAGAAGCCCTGCTGGATGGGATGGAGCTCGCCGTCCTTGGCGAGACCCTCGATCGTCGTGATGGTCGCGCCGTCCGCCTGCACGGCGAACAGCGTGCACGACTTCACCGCCTTGCCGTTCATCAGGATCGTGCACGCGCCGCACTGGCTCGTGTCGCAGCCGACGTGCGTTCCCGTCAGCCCGACCGACTCCCGGATGTAGTGGACGAGAAGGAGACGGGGCTCGACTTCGTGGCTGTAAGTCTGGCCGTTGATGGTCATCTTGACTGGCAGTTTCACGACTCGTCCTCCCGGGGCGCGTGGGGTTTCAAGAGTGCTGTCGCTCGAAGCGCGACTGAGGGTAAGACCCACGCCGCTGCATGTCAACGGGCAGTTCCGCCGTGCGGAGCGCGAATCCGACCTGTCCTGCCGCGGCGATTCGCGCGCGGCGGATCGCGGCGTGTCTGGCTCCTAGCGGGTCGAGGCCGGGGCGGTCAACTGGTGGAGAACTGCGCGACGCGAGCGTCGCCGATGCCGTCGAGTGCGGGCGCCGACATCGCGCGCAGAGTCGTCGACAGCATGATGACCCCGGTGGCCATGCACGCGGCCGCCATGAGGTAGACGGCGTGGACGCCGACGTACTCGATCACGAGGCCACTGATCAGGGGCGCGATCACGCCACGGATGCCGGCGAGCGTGGCCGAGATGCCGACGTACTGCGCGGTGCGACGGCCGTCGCCCGCCTCGATGAGCGTGAGCATCCACACCGTGTCGATCCCGGTCGCCATCATCGCGTCGGTCGCCGCGGTCAGCACGAGGATCCACGACGTGTCCGCGAACGACAGCACGATCGGCGTGATCGCGCCGATCGTGTAGACGGCGCGGAGGGCAACCATCCCCGACACCCGATCGACCACGCGCCCCCACAGGGCGTTGCCCAGCATGCCCGCCGTCGCACCGATGGCGACGAAGAGACCCACCTGGGACGTCGACGCGTGCAGGACGTCGTGGAGCATCACCGGGTTCGCCGGGATCTGGAGCCAGATCCCGGTGCCGAACACGAAGTGCGCGGTGAGCAGGCGGCGAAACCGCGCGTCGTCCTGGATGATCGCGACGGCCGTGCGGAGTCCGGGCCGCTCGCGCGTCGGCTCGTTGGCGTCGGCAGGCACCGGCATCTGCCAGTACCGCAGGCAGGCCGCCATGCCGGCCAGCGCGGCGACGGGAAAGATCAGACGATAGGTGAAGAGCTGCAGCAGGTAGCCGGCCACGAGCGCGAGCAGGATGGCGAGGAGGCCGGCCGCGAGGCGAACGGTCGCCAGGGCGCGGCCGCGATGGCCTTTCGGGTACACGCGCTGGACGACGGAGGCATTGGCTGGCTCCGCCACCGACGTGAGCAGGCTCGTCGCCACGAGGATCGCGACGAACGACCACGCGGTGCGCACGAACGGCACGAGGAGGAAGAGCGAGCGCGCCACGAACCCCGGCCACACCGCGAACGTGAGCGGGCGCCGCCCGTGGATCAGGCGCACCCAGACGAGCGAGAGAAGACCGAAGGCGGCGCCCGCGGACGCGAGCACCGAGAGCTGGAGCGGCGTCGCGCCGAGCTCGCGACGGAGGATCAGACCCTGGAACGGACCGGTGAAGCCGGTGAAGAGCGCCCCGAGCATGGCGGCCGAGATGTCGATCCGGAGAGCGCGACGCACCACCGGCGGGAATCCGGCAAAGGGGTGGTGGACGAGCGCGCGCACGGGCGCGCGTCATCGCAACCGCCGTTCCAATCCGTCGCGCGCGAAGAAGGCCCGCCAATCGCGGCGCGGCCGCCGCGCTCGAACACTTCGGTGTAATGCGGTGCGACAGGGCGCGTCATGTGCACGACGTGGATCCGCGCAACGTTTGCGGATTCAGCGATCGAGCAGTCGTCGTCCCTCCGCGCGGGCGCGATCGAGCACTTCGCGCACGGGCAGCGATTTCTCCCGCGCGATGCGCGCCACCTCGGCGAACTCCGGCGTGACGGTGACGACGCGGCCGTCGAGCCGCGAGACCTTGAAGGGGATCGCGCCGTCGGGCGTGACGAGCGTGACCGTCTCGCGAGGCAGGATCGCGCGCTCGCGCACGGACCACCGGACCCCGATCGTGCTGGTCTCCTCGAACAGCACCCGAGCGACAGCCTCGCGTGCCTCCGGCCGCGCCAGCGCCGTCAGCACCACGCCCGGCCGGCTGCGCTTCATGACGACGGGAGTGAGGAAGACGTCGAGCGCGCCCGCCGCGAGCAGCCGGTCGATCAGCGGCTCGTAGAGCTGGGGCGACATGTCGTCGATCGTGGTCTCGACCTGCGCGACCGTCTCCCCGCCTCCCGCCGTCGCCGCCTCTCCCACGAAGCAGCGCAGGACGTTGGGCGTGCCGGGCAGGTCGCGCGTGCCCGCGCCGTACCCGATGGTGCCGATCGTCATGGCTGGCATGCCGCCCGCGCCGGCCGCCAGCGTGGTGAGAATCGCCGCGCCCGTCGGCGTGACGAGCTCGGCCCGCACTCCGGTGTCGACGACGGGAAAGCCGCGCAACAGCTCGGCGGTCCCTGGCGCGGGGACCGGGATCCGCCCGTGCGGACCGTCCACGAAGCCGCCGCCGACGGGGAGGGCGGAGACGTGGACGACGTCGGCGCCGAGGAGCTCGAGGCCCAGGAGGCTGCCCGTCACGTCGACGATGGCGTCGACGGCGCCCACGTCGTGAAAGTGGACGGCGTCGCGCGTGCTGCCGTGGGCGCGTGCCTCCGCATCCGCGAGCCGGGTGAACACTCGCGACGCCTTCTCCTTCACGGTGGCCGGCAGCGCACTGCCCTCCACGATGGCGAGCACGTCGGCCAGGCCGCGGTGATGGTGGTGGTGCATCCGGGCGTCGATCTCGACGTCGACCTTGGTGGCGCGGAAGGCGCCCTTCTGCACCTGGCGCGTCAGGAGTCGCCAGCCCCCGAGGGGCAGCGTGGCGAGCTCCCGCTGCAAGGTCTCGAACGACGCGCCGGCGTCGACGACCGCGCCCAGGATCATGTCCCCCGCGGCGCCGCTCGGACAGTCGAAGTAGACGACGCGCACAGCGCCCTAGCAGACTGCTGAAAAGGGCCCATCTGTGCGCGCGGCTCTCAGGCGCCGCCTCACATGTGGACCTTGTTGAGCAGCCCGTGACCTCGTCGGCACTTTGCTAGCGGATCTTCGCGACGAGGTGGTTGATCTGACTCGCCTGGTGCGCGGCGCCGTAGCCGTTGTCGATGTTGACGACCGACACGCCGGGTGCGCACGAGTTCAGCATCGCGAGGAGCGCCGCGATGCCGCCGAACGACGTCCCGTACCCGACGCTCGTCGGCACCGCGACGACGGGACGGTCCACGAGGCCGGCGATCACGCTGGGCATGGCGCCTTCCATGCCCGCCACCGCGACGATGACGTTGGCCTCCGCGAGGAGCTCGTAGCGATCGAGGAGCCGGTGCAGTCCGGCTACCCCGCAGTCGTACGCGCGCTCGACACGGTTGCCCAGCGCCTCGGCCACCAGCGCGGCCTCCTCGGCCACCGGGACATCCGCCGTCCCCGCCGCCACGACCGCGACGAGTCCGACCCCGTCACGCCGGACCGGCCGACCGATGACGAGGCGCGCGTCCGCGTGATGCGCGTGCGGGATGCCCGACGCCGCGACGGCCGCCGCAACGTCGTCCGTCACGCGGGTCGCGATGACGTTCTCGTGCGATTCGACGAGGCGTGCCAGGATCGCGACGACCTGGGCCGGCGTCTTTCCCTGACAGAAGATCGCCTCCGCCCCGCCGCTGCGCAGGGCGCGGTGCATGTCGACGCGGGCGAAGCCGAGATCCTCGAAGGGCAGACGCCGGAGTCGCGCCATGGCCGCGTCGGTGTCGACACGGCCGGCGCGCACGTCGTCGAGCAGGCGGCGGACGGCGTCTTTATCCAGGAGTCGTCTTGGATCGGAGGAACGTCAGGTTCGCGCTCCCCGACACGAAGCCCGCCAGGTCGACGGCGACGTAGGTGTAGCCGAGCGCGCGGAAGCGCTCGAGGATCACGCGGTCGCGGTCGTCCTGCCACAGGCGGCTCATCTCGTCGCGCGGGATCTCGAGGCGGGCCAGGCGATCGTGGTGGCGCACCCGGAACTGCCGGAACCCGAGCTCGCGCAGCACGGCCTCCGCGGCGTCGATCTGGCGGAGCTTCTCGGCGGTGATGCGGTCACCGTACTGGAAGCGCGAGGACAGGCACGCGAACGATGGCTTGTCCCACGTCGAGAGACCGAGCGCACGCGAGAGCTCACGGATCTCGGTCTTGGTCAGCTCGGCCTCGATGAGGGGGGCGCGCACGCCGCGCGCGCGGGCCGACTGCATTCCCGGTCGGTGATCGCCCTGGTCGTCCACGTTCGCGCCGTACACGAGCGTGCGGTACCCCTCGCGCTCGGCGATGGGCGCGAGCGCGGTGAAGAGCTCCTCCTTGCAGAAGAAGCACCGGTTCACGGGATTCGCGGCGTAGCGGGGATCGGCCAGCTCGTGCGTCTGCACGACGAGGTGGCGCATGCCGAGCTCCG
>JBKPPN010000463.1:0-9187 GCA_046733575.1 Candidatus Methylomirabilota bacterium
GCGCCTCGGCCTCGACGCGGACGGGCGGATCGTCGGCCTCGAGGCGGCCGTGGACTGCAACGTCGGCTGTCAGCTCAGTCCGTCGGGCGCCGTCGTGCCGCTGCTCGTCGGACGCATGATCTCGGGGCCGTACGCCATTCCCGCGATCACGGCGCGCATCCGCGCCGTGCTGACGCACACCCGCACGGTGACGCCGTACCGCGGCTCGGGTCGTCCCGAGGCGACGTACCTTCTCGAGCGCCTGCTCGACCGCGCCGCGACCGAGATCGGCGTCGACGCCGTGGAGCTCCGGCGCAGGAACCTGATCGCCGGGTCCGCCATGCCGTATCGCACCGCGGTGGGCGAGACGTACGACTGTGGTGACTTTCCCGCCGTGCTGCGGCGCGGCCTCGAGGCGGCGGACTGGAACGGGTTCGAGGCGCGGCGCGCGGCGTCGGGGCGGCGCGGGCGTCTGCGCGGACGCGGCGTGGCGATGTACGTCGAGGTGTGCGGCATCGCCAACGAGCGGATGGAGATCCGCTTCGATCCCACCGGCTGCCCCACCGTCGTGGCGGGGACGTTCTCCGCCGGGCAGGGCCACGCCACCGTGTACGCCCAGATGGTGGCTGAATGGCTCGGCGTGCCGTTCGAGAGCGTCCACGTCGTGCAGGGCGACACCGACCAGGTCTCGCACGGCGGCGGCAGCTACGGATCACGCTCCATGTGCGTGGGCGGCGCGGCGCTCCGTCGCTGCGCCGACGAGGTCGTTGAGCGCGGCCGTCGTGTCGCGGCGTTCGTGATGGAGGCGGCGTTATCCGACGTGGAATTCGCGCGCGACCGGTACGCGGTGCGCGGCACCGACCGTTCCGTCGGCATCGCGGAGGTCGCGCGCGCGGTGTACGCGCCGGGCGGCTTTCCCGTCGATCTGGGCGTCGGGCTCGAGGGCGTGGGCTACTTCGCCGCCGCGCCGTTCAATTATCCCAATGGCTGCCACGTGGCCGAGGTGGAGATCGATCCCGACACCGGCGTGGTCTCGCTCGATCGCTACAGCGCGCTCGACGACGTGGGCGTCGTGGTCAACCCCCTCCTGCTCGACGGTCAGCTCCACGGGGGCATCGCGCAGGGCGTGGGCCAGGCGCTGTCCGAGGCCATCGTCCTGGACGAGACGGGCCAGCTCCTCACGGGATCGTTCATGGACTACGCGCTGCCGCGCGCGGACGACCTGCCCGCCTTCGTGCTCGGCACCGAGAACATCCCGACCGCGGGGAATCCCCTCGGCGTCAAGGGCGGCGGCGAGCTGGGAACGGTCGGAGCCTGCGCGGCGGTGACGAGCGCCGTGCTCGACGCGCTCCGCCCGCTCGGAGTCACGCACATCGACATGCCGGCCACGCCGTTTGCCGTGTGGGCCGCCATCGAGCGCGCGCGCACGGCGCGCAAGGAGAAGCCATGACCAGAGAGGTGCTCATCAAGAAGGGCGACCTCGATCCCGCCAAGTGGCAGCAGTTCGAGAAGATCGGCCTCAAGCAGTACATCATCTGGACGCATCCCGAGACGGGCGCCAGCATCACGCTCCTCGACTTCCCCGCCGGGAGCGGCATCCCCGAGAAGCACTCGCACGCCTCCAATCAGTTCATGTACTGCATCGAGGGGAAATACGAGTACACGGACAGCCAGCTCACCCTCGAGCCCGGTGACTTCTACATGAACCCGAAGGACCATCCGCACGGACCGACGAAGGCGCACACGCGCAGCCTGCTCATCGAGATCTACGACGGGCCGCACTACTACGGGATGCCCGGCTATCACACGGACGCGACCATCGGCAAGGTCGTGGAGCCCGGTCCCGCCACGCGATGACCCCGCCCGCGACCGCGCTCACGTCGGAGCAGCGCGCCAAGCTCGCGCGCGTGGGCACCGCCACGCTCAGCACCTGTCTCTTCCGCCGCGGCTTCCGCAACACCATCATCCAGGACGTGCATCCCATCGATGCCGGCGCGCCCGCCCTGGTGGGCGAGGCGTACACGCTGCGCTTCATCCCCGCGCGCGAGGACGTGACGAAGCTCGAGCTCTACGGTGATCCCCGCTACGCCCACCGGCGCGCCTTCGACGAGTGCCCTCCCGGCCACGTCCTCGTGATCGACAGCCGCAAGGACGCGCGCGCGGCGTCGGGTGGCGATCTGCTCCTGATGCGGTTACAGGCTCGCGGCGGCGCGGGGGCCGTGAGCGACGGCGGCTTTCGCGACAGCGCGGCCATCGCGAAGCTCCGGTTCCCCGTCTATCACCGGCGGCCCGCTCCCGCCGCGGCGCCCATCGCCCACCACGCCGTCGACGTCAACGTGCCGGTGGCGTGCGGCGACGCGGCCGTCTATCCGGGCGACGTGATCGTGGGGGACGCGGAGGCGGTCATCGTGATTCCCGCCCACGTGGCGGGCGACGTCGCGGACGAGGCGGCGGAGATGGAAGCGTACGACGAGTTCGCCGTTGCGAAGCTGCGGGAGGGGCGTCCGATCCAGGGCCTGTATCCGGCCACGACGGAGAGTCGCACCGAGTTCGCGGCATGGCGCTCGCGCGCGACGGGAAGCGCGTCGTGACGCGCGGGCCCGAAGTCCTGATCGTCGGCGGCGGTATCGGGGGGCTCGCCACGGCGCTGGCGCTGCACCGCTTCGGGATCGGCGCGCGCGTCTTCGAGTCGGCGGAGGACGTGCGGCCGCTCGGCGTCGGCATCAACATCCAGCCGAACGGCGTGCGCGAGCTGACCGAGCTCGGCCTCGGCGATCGCCTCGCAGCGACCGGTGTGGCGACGGCGGAGCTCGCGTACTTCAACAAGCACGGACAGCTCATCTGGAAGGAGCCGCGCGGCGCGGGGGCGGGCTACCGCTGGCCCCAGTACTCGATCCACCGGGGACATCTCCAGCTCTTGCTCCATGACACCGCGCGCGAGCGGCTCGGCGCGGACCGGATCGTCACGGGCCATCATCTGGAATCCTTCGCGCAGGATGCCGACGGCGTCACCGCGCACTTCGTCAATCGCGCCACCGGCGCCCGCCTGGCCACGGTGCGCGGCGACGCGCTCGTGGGCGCCGACGGCATCCACTCCGCCGTGCGCCGCGCCTTCTATCCCGACGAGGGCGAGCCCCGCTTCGGAGGTCAGCTCATGTGGCGCGCGGCGGGAATGGCCGCGCCGATCCTGGGCGGACGGACCATGATCATGGCCGGTCACCGCGACCAGAAGGTCGTCGCCTATCCGATGAGCCCGACGCCGGACGCGCGCGGCCGGCTGCTCCTGAACTGGCTCTGCGAGCTGGGCGTGCCGGGGACGACGCCGCCGCGCACGGACTGGAACCGCCGGGTCGATGCCTCGCGCTTCGCCGACGCCTTCAAGGACTGGCGATTCGACTGGCTCGACGTTCCCGGTCTCATCGACTCGGCCGAAGCAATTTACGAGTTCCCGAAGGTCGACCGCGAGCCGCTGCCGCGCTGGAGCTTCGGGCGCGTGACGCTCCTCGGCGACGCCGCGCACCCCATGCATCCCGCCGGATCGCAGGCGGGATCGCAGGCCATCGTGGACGGCTCGGTGATCGCGCGCGCCCTCGCCTCGGCGTCGTCGGTGGCCGAGGCGCTCGCCGCGTACGAGGCGGAGCGACTGCCCGCCATGGCGGAGATCACGCTGCGCAACCGGAGGCTCGGCCCGGAGTGGGTGATGCAGACGGTGGAGGACCGCGCCCCCGACGGCTTCGGGAATCTCGATGACGTCATCTCGCGCGCGGAGCTGGAGGACGCGTCACGATCGTTCAAGGAGGCCGCGGGCTACGATGCGGCCGCGCTGAACGCGCGCCCGTCGTACTTCGCGTCCGCGCCGTCACGCTGATCGACGACAGTCTGAACGGAGGAGCCGGCATGACACGGATCGGGATGGCGGTCACGGGAGTGGTCCTCGCGCTTCTCGTCGCGACGAGCGCGGCGTCGGCGCAGACGGCGATGGGCTTCGCGTCGTACGGCGGCGCGTACCAGGACGCGCAGCGCAAGGTCATGCTGGACCCTGCGGCCAAGGCGTTCAACGTCACGTTCACGGAAGGCCAGCTGTTCGGCGTGGGCCCGGTGCGCGAGCAGGTGAAGGCCGGGCAGGTGAAGTGGGACATCGCGGTGCTCTCGCTGCCCGACGCCGCCATCGCGAGCAAGGAAGGACTGGTCGAGCCGCTCGACTACGCCGTGATCGACGCGCGCGGGCTGGCCAAGGAGATGGCGCACCGGGACTTCGTCTGCCAGAACTACACGTCGAACATCATCGGCTGGAATGCCACGAAGCTCTCCGGCCCGGCCCCCCAGACGTGGGCGGAGTTCTTCGACACCGCGAAGTTTCCCGGCGTGCGCGCGCTGCGCAACCGCGCCATCACGTCGCTCGAGATCGTGCTGCTCGCCGACGGCGTCGCACCGGACAAGCTCTATCCCCTGGACGTCGACCGTGCCTTCCGGTTCCTGGAGAAGAACCGCGCCAGCATCGGCACGTTCTGGACGTCGGGCGCGCAGCCGGCCGAGCTCGTGAAGACCGGCAAGGCCGACCTCGTCCACATCTGGAGCGGACGCGCGGTGGCCGCGCAGCGCGACGGCGTGCCCGTGCAGTTTCACTACAACCAGGGTCTCCTCGGCGCCGACTGTCTCGTCGTGCCGAAGGGCGCGCCGCAGAAGGCGCTCGCCATGAAGGTCGTGGCCACGTTCCTCGAGCCCGCGCGCCAGGCGGACCTGGCCAAGCTGCTCGACTACGGCCCGACCAATCCGCGCGCGCTCGAGGTCGGCATGACGAAGGACGAGGCGGCGCGCATGAACTCGTCGCCGGAGAACATCCGCACGCAGGTGCTCATCGATCCCTGGTGGTGGGCGGAGAACGGCGCGCGCGTCGAGGCGCGCTGGGCGGACTTTCTGAAGAAGTGAGGAGGTACGAGATGACACGCACGCTCTTCGCGGCGGTGGTGGCTCTCGCCGTGCTCGGCGCGCTCGTCGCGCCCGCGAGCGCCCAGGCGCCGATCAAGATCGGCTTCCACGCCGGCCTCACGGGACCCGCCGCCGCCGACGGCGTGTCCGGACGCATGGCGGCCGAGCTGGCCGTCGATCAGATCAACCGCAGCGGCGGCATCAACGGACGGAAGATCGAGCTGGTCGTCTACGACGACGGCGGCAAGCCCGAGCAGGTCGTCCCCATCGCCAACAAGCTCATCGGCGACGACAAGGTCCGCGCCGTGGTGTCGACGGGATTCTCGGGACCGACCAAGGCGGCCGCGCCCGTGTTCCAGGAGGCCGGCATTCCCTACGTCGTGTCGATCGCGCTCCAGCCCGACATCACGAAGGCGGGCAACTTCGTGTTCCGCATCGCGAGCATGGGCGAGGTGCAGGGACGCGCGGGCGCCAAGGTCGTCGGCGACATGCTCAAGAAGAAGCGCGTGGCGTTGATCACGATCAAGACCGACTTCGGCAAGACGCTGGCCGTCGGCTTCAAGGAGGCGGCGCCGAAGTTCGGCGTGGAGATCGTGAAGGAGTACGAGTATTCGCCGCAGGAGCGACAGTTCGGTCCCCTCGTGGCCGGCGTCAAGGCGGACCAGCCCGACGCCATCTACGCCTCGGGCTTCTACTTCAGCGGCGGGCCGCTCGTCAGCCAGCTCCGCGGCGGCGGCGTCACCGTCCCCATCGTGGGTCCGGAGTCGTACAGCACGCACCAGTTCGTGGAGATCGCCGGGCCGGCCGCCGAGGGCGTCCTCATCACCAACGTGATCGACTGGTCCTCGAAGCATCCCCAGGAGGTCGCCTTCCTGAACGACTGGGAGAAGAAGGCGGGATTCAAGGCGGAGGCCGTCGGCGCGCAGACCTACACGGCCATGATGGTCCTCGCGGATGCCTTGCGACGCGCGGGCAGCGACGATCCGAAGAAGATCCGCGACGCGCTCGCCGCGACGAACATGCGGACGGCGATCGGGCAGGTGAGCTTCAACAACCGGCGCGAGGTCAAGAAGGCCTTCCCCGTGAGCATCGTGAAGAACGGCCAGTGGACGGCCTGGGGCGTCGTCGACGACATGGTCCTGCTGGCGCCGCCATCCGACTGACGCGTCGCCGGCCGTGAACCTCGCGTTCGACCTGCTCGTGCAGGGACTGATCGCGGGCGCCCTCTACGCGCTGGTCGCGGTCGGACTCGCCATGGTGTTCGGCCTCCTGCGCATCCTGCACGTCGCGCACGCCGGGCTGTACGCGCTCGGGGCGTATCTCGGTCTCGTCGTGACGAACGCGACGGGCAGCCTGTTCCTCGGCTTGACCGTCGCCATGGTCGCCGTCGGCCTGCTCGGCATGGCGATGTACCGTCTGTGTTACCGGCCGATCCTGTCCCAGCCGCCCTACGTGCCGCTCATCGCGTCGATCGGGCTCTTCATCGCGATGGAGGAGGTCTACCGGATCGTCTTCGGCGCGTACGGGCTCTCCTACCGGCGACCGCCGCTGCCCGGCACGGTGTCGGTGTTCGGCAAGACCGTGAAGCACGCCGAGATCGCGGTGATGCTGGCCGCCGTCGCCCTGCTGTCCGCGCTGCACCTCTTCGCCACCCGCACGCGCACGGGCATGGCCTGGCGCGCGACGGTCACGGACTCCGCCATGGCGGCGTCGTGCGGCGTGAGCATCCCGCGCGTCCGCTACGCCAACTTCTTCGTCGGCTCGGCCCTCGCCGGCGCGGCCGGCGTGATGGTGGGCATCCTGAACAACCTCGTGGAGCCGACGATGGGCGAGGTGCCGAGCTACAAGGCGCTCGCCATCATCGTGCTGGGCGGTCTCGGCGACGTGAAGGGGACGCTCGTGGCCGCGCTCCTCCTGGGCGTGGTGGAGTCGTTCGGCGCGATCCACCTGAGCGCGGTGCTCGACCGGAACGCGATCGCCTTCGCCGCGCTGCTCGCGGTGCTGCTCGTACGACCGCACGGACTCTTCGGCAGGACGGCGTGAGCGCCTACGAGCTCTCGATCACCACGCTCGTCTGCATCAACGTGATCCTCGCCCTCAGCCTCAACCTCATCACGGGCTTCTGCGGGCAGATCAGCCTCGGGCACGCCGCCTTCTTCGGCGTGGGCGCCTACGCCACCGCGCTCGTGGCCAAGGCGGGCGGCCCGGCGTGGCTGGCTCTGCCCGCCGCCGTCGTGGCGGCCGGCGTGGTCGGCGGCGCGGTGGGGTTCTGCAGTCTTCGCGTGCGCGGCGACTTCCTCGCCATCGCCACGATGGGTGTGGGCTTCCTCTTCCTCGGCGTGGTGAGACAGAACGAGGTCCTCGGCGGCGAGATCGGCATCGCGGGCATCCCGTCGCCCGGCGTCGGCCGCATCGGATTCCTGGTCCTCGTCCTCGCGTGCACGGCGCTCGTGACGGCGTTCAGCGTGCACGTGAAGCGCTCGTGGCTGGGCGCCGCCTTCGAGGCCGTGGCGGCCGACGAGGGCGCGGCGCAGACGCTCGGCATCGAGAGCGCGCACTTCAAGCTCGCCGCCTTCGCCGCCGGCACCGCGATCGCGGGACTGGCGGGTGGCCTCTACGCGTACTATCTCCGCTCCATCGGGCCGGAGGCCTTCGGCTTCGTGGTCTCGGTGACCGTGCTCGCGATGGTGGCGGTCGGCGGCATGGGGTCCGTGGCGGGCAGCGCCGTCGCGGCGGCGGTGCTCACTCTCGTCCCCGACGTCTTTCGCTTCGTGAACGACTACAAGCTGCTCGTCTACGGACTGCTGCTCTTCGCCGTGATGCGCTTCGCTCCGGGCGGCGTGGCGGGACTCGTCGGCGCCGTCGTCACCGCGCGACACGCGCGCGCGACGCCGTCACCGCGGGCCGCGGGAGGGACGAGCTGAGCGCGCGGATCCTCGGCGTCGATGGCGTGACCGCGCGGTTCGGTGGCGTGACGGCCGTGGACGGCGTGAGCTTCTCCGTCGGCGCCGGTGAGCTGGTCGGACTCATCGGACCGAACGGCGCGGGCAAGACGACGCTGCTCCGACTGGTGGCGGGGACGGTGCCGACGCGGACGGGCGCGGTCACCATCGACGGCCGCGACGTGACGCGACGCTCGCCGGCCGCGCGCGCCCGGCTCGGCGTGGGACTGTCGCACCAGATCGTGCGGCCCTTCCGCAACATGAGCGTGCTGGACAACGTGGCGCTCTCTGCCGGCCACGACCGCACGTCGTCGCCGCTGCGCGCGCTCCTCTCCGTCGACCGCCGTCGGGCTCGCGCGCGCGCTCGCGACCTCCTCGCCATGGTCGGCATCGCGGGGGCCGCGGACGCGGATCCCGCCACGCAGCCGCTCGGTGTCCTGAAGCGCCTGGAGGTGGCGCGCGCCCTCGGACTCAGCCCGCGCGCGCTCCTGCTCGACGAGCCGCTCGCCGGGCTCGGTCAGGCCGAGGCCTCGCGCCTCGCCGACACCGTCGCGGCGCTGAATCGCGAGGGCATCACGATCGTGCTCATCGAGCACAACCTGGGCGAGGTGCTGCGCATCTGTCCCCGTCTGATCGTTCTCGACAGCGGCCGCGTGCTCGCGGATGGCGCCGCCGCCGTCGTCATGGCCGACCCGCGCGTCGTCGCGGCGTACGTGGGCGAGGGGAACGCGCGTGCTCCGGCTTGAGTCCCTCTCGTGCGGCTACGGCCGCTTCCGCGCCGTGCACGGGCTCGACGTGGTGGTGGCGCGGGGCACGGTGGCCGCGCTCGTGGGAGCGAACGGCGCCGGCAAGTCGTCCACCATCCAGTGCATCGCCGGTCACGTGGCGTTGCAGTCGGGTCGCGTCTGGCTGGACGACCGAGACGTCAGCGCGTCCACGCCGCCCCAGCGCGGCGCGGCCGGCGTCGCCCTCGTGCCCGAGGGACGTCGGCTGTTCACGGACATGACGGTGCGCGAGAACCTGATCGTCGGCGGCTACGGTCGGCCGCGCGCGCGCACGCCGGAGAATCTCGAGAAGGTGCTCGGGCTGTTCCCGCGGCTGGGGGAGCGACTGGACACGCGGGCCGGGGTGCTGTCGGGCGGGGAGCAGCAGATGGTCGCCATCGGTCGCGCCCTGATGGCCGAGCCCCGGCTGCTCCTCATCGACGAGGTCTCGCTCGGCCTCATGCCTCGCAACGTCGACGTGTGCTACGCGGCCATCGATGGCCTGCACCGCGACGGCATGACGATCCTGCTCGTGGAGCAGTACACGACGCGCGCCCTCGAGGTGGCCGACAC